>JANQXJ010000151.1 GCA_030729445.1 Limnohabitans sp.
GTACAGCAGCGCCAGCGCGATCGAGTGCGGGCCAGGCCAGGCCCCGCCCAGCATGACGGCTGTGCCAGTCAGCCAAGCCAGCCCCTCATAACTCAGGGCGCAAGCCGCGTTGCCCCACCAGCCGTTGTTTTTCAGGCGCACAGGCGGCGCGCTGTAAGCCCAGGACAGCGCAATGGCCAGGGCGCAGGCCACAAAACCCCAAGGTCCCATGAGCGTGGCCCAAACCAGCGACAGCGCGGTCCAGGCGATGGCAATGCCCAAACCCCAGCGCCCGGGCATGCGGCCTGAGGGAATGGGGCGGTTGGGTTCGTTGATGGCGTCCACATGCCGGTCAAACCAGTCGTTCACCGCCTGGCTGCTGGCGCACACCAACGGGCCCGTCAGCACCAAACCCAAGAGCAACAAAACCCAGTTGGCACCCAGGTCCTGCCCAGAGGCCACCACGCCACAGGCAAAGGCCCACATCGGCGGAAACCAGGTGATGGGTTTGAGGAATTCGGCCACCGTGCGCAAGGCGGGCCGACCGAGCGGCGGCGCCAGGGCCGGGTTGTGTGGCGCGTGGGCCAAGGGTGGGGAGTCCATGTCCCCATTGTGAAGAGAGTTTTTAAAATGTCAACTGGGATTGACACTTAATGTCAACCCAACATGACAACCATCAAGGTGCGTCGGCTTCGGCTTCCGCCACCATGCCAAAGCGGCGCAGCTTGACGTACAGGCTTTGGCGCGACAAACCCAGCATTTCCGCTGCAGAGGCGCGGTTGTTGTGGGTCAGCTCCAAGGCGGCCTCGATGCACAGTCGCTCGATGGTGTCCACCGTCTCGCCCACAATGTCCTTGATCGGTCGACGCCCCACCAACTGCGACAGGTCGGCAAACGGGTTGGCCTGGCTTTGCGCCACCGACGCCCCGCCTTGCAGACGGCGGTCCATGTCGCGCACAAAAAAGGCGTACATCGGCTCGGGCCGCGCCAGGCACACGGCCGACACCTCGACCGGCAAGGTCATGCCCGACAGGGTGCGCACTTCGGTGGCGAAATTGCGCACAGGCAACTGCTGGCGCAAGCTGGTGTTGAGCACACCCCAATCCACCGCGCCGCGCAAAAGCCAGCGCTCCAGGCTCTGGCCCACCACTTGGGACGAGGCCGTCAGACCCAACAAAGCCATGCCCTCTTCGTTCACGCTTTTGATCAGGCCCGAGGTGTCGGTCAACAACCAACCATCCGGGAAGCGCTCCATGGCTTCGCTCAAAGCGGCCGAAGAACCGGTTTCATTCAAGGGAATGGATGCGGTCTCTCGTGTGACTAAGCGCACCAAAAACTGCGCCCCACCCTCTTGGCGGAACACCGTGGCCGACACCGTCCAGGCCGAAGGCAAGCCCGCCACACGGGCCGCGCACATCTCAATACGGCCCGTGGCCAGCGCCGTGCGCAGCAAGGACTGCACTTCGCCTTGGCTTTCACCTTCAAAACATTCGCGCACATCGCGGCCCACCAGGCGTTTGCCCGCGTCTTTGAGCAGAGACTGCGCGCCCACATTGGCCTCCAGCACGCGCTGGGTGCTCGCGTCCACCATCAACACAGCCTCGGAGGAAGTGTCAAACAGCACACGGTAGCGCGCCTCGATATGGCGCAGGCGCAAATAGTCGCGCTCCATGGACTGCTGGGTTTCGACCAGGCGGCGCTGCAACTCGGCCAGGCTTTCCAGATCGCGGCCCATGGCCAGCAGCTTGCCGCCGCCCAATGGCAACACCACATATTGAATGGCCACCTCGCTGCCCACGGGAGAGAGGTGGTTCACATGCCGCCAGCGCATCACATCGGGGGCACCTTGTGAAGACAACATTTCTTGGATCTTGATGCGGCTTTCGCTGGTGACGGTGTCGATCCAGCGGCGGCCCACCCAAGACTGGCAGCCCAAAGCGGCCAGCGTGTCACGCCCGGTCGACACGTCCTCGATCACCCCCTGCGGGTCCATGACCAAGGTGACATCAGACACCACCCCCAGCAACTGGGAAAAGGTGGAGGGGTCCAAAGAGGGAAGCTTCATGTAGTAAACCAAACGGGTTTGAGCATCAGGAAGTTGACACTTGAATTTGTCATACAAGTATAGGCTTATATGTCATTAAAAACGGATGGCCTTGTGGTTTCAATGTTAAGAAACGTACACAACAGGCCATATCAGCTCACTCGAGCCGCTGCGCCAGGCATGGCTTGGGTGACGCGCGACACGGTGGCAGGCGCGTCTTCGGCCAGCACCTCGGCGGCCAAGCCCTGCAAGCGTTCGGGTGCAATAAAGGCCATGGGCCCACCGACAAACACCTGCAGCCCCAAGTTGTCCGAGCTCTCACGCAGCTTGGGCAGCAAGGCAGCCAGGGTGTCCAAGTGGCGGTCGCTGCTCACCGAAATGCCCACCGCGTCAAACCAGTCCGACTGGAACAGGCGCTTGAACTCGGTCACATCCTGCGGCACACCCACGGTCACGAGCCAGCCGGCGCGCTTGAAGAATTCGCTGAGCATGAACAAGCCTAGGCTGTGCTGTGCACCGGGCTCGGTCAGCAAGAGCAAGCTCCAAGGCAGGCGCTGCGAGGGAGTTTCCTGCAAAAACTCGCTGCTGAAGTCGTGCAGCAGCTGCTGCAAATGGGCCGACGCGATGGTGGACATGGCGAAATCGAGCCGGTCGGAACACCACCAGTCACCCAGCAAACGGGCACAAGGCGTGATGCCTTGTAAATAAATGTCTTCCAAGGACTTGCCTTGTCGCTGCCAGCCAAACACCACTTGCCGCGCCGCGTCCAAGCCCTGCAGGCAGGCCTGCGCCAGGATCTGGATTTGGGCCAGGTCGAGTGCCGATTTGCCTGTGAAGCTGGTGCCCCCTACCAGGCGAGGCCCGACCGGTGCACCTTGACGCAAGGCCTCGGGCAAGGCATGGCGAGAAGCCTCGGCCAAGGGCGGGGATTGTGCGGGTTCGAGATTGAATTTCGCCATGACAAGCACCGATCATCAGAAGGGATACACCAGCGGCAGGCTCCGGGGCGTCGGAGTGCTCGTCGCAAGAAGTGCGTGGTGTGAGGTTCGGCAAAGCACTCACAAAACACAGTTCTAAGTGTGATTTGATTTTTCTGAGTTACATCTAGTGTAAACCCTGATAGATGAAATTAATGTCAATTTATGTTGACACACTGTATGTCCAGACTTACATTCACTCCAAGCCCCCACATCAACCAGGTCCTCCATGCCAGCATCCAGCCCCCAGGTTTTGTACACACCAGCGCAACGCGCCCGGCGTGACGCGACCGCCTGGACGCTGGTGCAAGGCATCTTGGCCCCGGTGCAGTTCCTGATTTTTGGCATCAGTTTGTATTTGGTGATCAACAGCCTGCAAACCGGTGAGCACACCGACTGGGCCCTGGCTTCGGTGGTGATCAAGACCGTGGTGCTCTACGCCATCATGGTCACGGGCGCCATTTGGGAAAAAGTGGTCTTCGGCCAATACCTGTTTGCCCCCGCCTTCTATTGGGAAGACGTGGTCAGCATGGGGGTCATGGTGCTGCACACCGCCTATGTCTGGGCTTGGTGGCAAGGCGCTTGGAGCGCCAACGACTTGCTGTGGCTGGCCTTGGCCGCGTATGGCAGCTACGCCATCAACGCCGCGCAATACATCCGCAAGCTGCGCATGGCGCGGCTGCAAAAACAACCCTCATCCACCTCTTTGCCCGACACGGGCGCACAGGCCAGCACATGAGCACTGTCATCCCGATCCGCGCCGAAACCTCCGCTGCAACCGCTGGTTGCACCGACGTCGTGCCTTTGGTCGAACGCGGCCAGCGCGAGGTGTTTTGCGGCCTGACCGGCATCATCTGGCTGCACCGCAAGATCCAAGATGCCTTCTTTCTGGTGGTGGGCTCACGCACCTGCGCCCACCTGATCCA
>JANQXJ010000152.1 GCA_030729445.1 Limnohabitans sp.
CGGCCAAATCAAAACCACCCCGCAAACGCAGCGCATTGAGCATGAACTCAAACGGTAAGTCTTGGCGCGAGACTTCTGTGCTTTGCGTGACGGGCTCGCCTTTCATGGCCTGCTGCATGTACAACGCAGGTTCCCGGTAACGCACTTGCCGCAGCACGCGGTGCGCAAAACTGAGCTTGCTGTGCGCCCCGGCGCCAATGCCCAGATAGTCCCCAAACTGCCAGTAGTTCAGGTTGTGGGCGCATGGGTGGCCCGGCTTGGCATAGGCCGACACTTCGTACCGCTCCAAGCCAGCCAAGGCCGTCAGCTCGGTGATCCGGTCCATCATCTCGTAAGCCAAATCGTCTTCCGGCAAAGTAGGCGGGAACTTGGCGAACACCGTGTTGGGCTCGATCGTGAGGTGGTAGATCGAGATGTGCGGTGGCGCAAAGGCCAGCGCGGTCTGGATGTCTTGTGTCAAGCCTTCCAGCGTTTGGCCTGGCAAGGCGTACATCAGGTCGAGGTTGAAGGTGTCGAACACCTGCGCAGCCTCGGTCACAGCCGCCAGCGCCTGGTCGCGGTCATGCACACGACCCAAAGCCTTCAGGTGCGCATTGTCAAAACTCTGCACGCCAATCGACAAACGGGTGATGCCCCCTTGGCGAAATGCCTTGAAGCGGTCTTTCTCAAAGGTGCCGGGATTGGCTTCCATGGTGATTTCGGCATCTGGCGCCAAGCGCACACGGGCGCGGATGCCGCCCACCAAACGGTCAATCGCTTCGGGCGAAAACAGGCTGGGTGTGCCGCCGCCCAAAAACACGGTCTGGATGCTGCGGCCCCAGATTAAGGGCAGGCTGGCTTCGAGGTCGGCAAACAGTGCGTTGATGTAGGCGTCTTGCGTCGATACAGGATCTGCACCTTCGCGGAATTCGTGCGAGTTGAAGTCGCAATACGGGCACTTCTTGATGCACCAAGGCAGGTGCACATAGAGCGACAAAGGCGGCAAGCTGCTCAGTTGCAACACGCCGGGTCGCATGGCGTGCACCGGGTCCATCATGTTGCTCATGTCTGGCTCACGCGGCGGTGCCATCCAGCCAGCGCTCACGCATCAAAGCCAGCATGGCTTGTGCGGCGCGGCCTCGGTGGCTGTTGGCATTTTTGACTTCAGGCGGCAGCTCGGCAAAGGTCTTGCCAAACTCGGGCAAAAACATGACCGGGTCAAAACCAAAACCGTTGCTGCCCCGGCGCTCGGGGGTGATCTGCACCACCACCCGGCCCACTGCAACCAGGGGCTCCGGGTCGTCTGCGCTGCGCAAGGCCACCAAGGTGCTGACCATGGCGGCGCGGCGGTTCGTGATGCCTTGCATTTGTTCCAGCAAAGCGCTCACATTGGTGTCATCCCCCTTGGAGTAGCCAAATCGGGTGGCGTAATAAGCCGTGTCCACACCCGGCTGACCGCCAAAGGCGTCCACGCACAAACCCGCGTCGTCGGCCAGGGCAGGCAAGCCGCTCAGCTGCGCAGCGTGACGGGCTTTGGCCAGGGCGTTTTCCACAAAAGTCTTGAAGGGCTCGGCGGCTTCGGGGATGTTCAGCTCGGACTGGCGCACCAGCGTCATGCCCAAAGGCGCAAACAGGGTTTGCAGCTCGGCCAGTTTGCCCGCGTTGTTGGAGGCCAGAACGATTTTCATGAACGGGTGGTGTCAGGCGCTGAAAGTCAGGGTTTGGGGCGCGTCGTGCGCTTGCTTTTGCAGCTGCACCAGCTGGGCAATGCCTTTTTCGGCCAGCGCCAGCATGCGGTCCATCTCCACACGGGTGAAGGCCACGCCTTCGGCGGTGCCCTGCACTTCCACAAAGTTGCCAGCGCCGGTCATCACCACGTTCATGTCGGTGTCGCAAGCCGAGTCTTCGGGGTAATCCAAATCCAGCAAAGCGGTGCCGTTTTTCAGGCCGACCGAGATGGCGGCCACACGGTCGATGATGGGCGACTCGCTCAGTTTGCCGGTCTTCATCAACCAGTTCACCGCATCTTGCGCCGCCACAAAAGCACCCGTGATGCTGGCGGTGCGGGTGCCGCCGTCAGCTTGCAGCACGTCGCAATCGAGGTGGATGGTGCGCTCGCCCAATTTTTTCAGGTCAAACACAGCACGCAAGGAGCGGCCAATCAGGCGCTGAATCTCTTGCGTGCGGCCGCTTTGTTTGCCCCGGGCAGCTTCGCGGTCGCCCCGGGTGTGGGTGGCGCGGGGCAGCATGCCGTATTCGGCCGTGACCCAACCCTCGCCGCTGCCTTTTTTGTGGCCCGGCACTTTTTCTTCAACCGAAGCGGTGCACAGCACGCGGGTCTGACCGAACTCAATCAAGACAGAGCCTTCTGCGTGCACGGTGTAGCCGCGGGTGATGCGCACAGGGCGCAGGGCGTCGGCGGTGCGACCGGTTCGGACGTAAGAAGTGGTATTCATGGTGGCTCTGAAATGGTGTTGGGTCTCGGGCCTGACATGGGCCCCGGCTGTGAGCGGGCGGGTCAGATGCCAGAGTTTGAGATAATGCCTCGTTTCATGTTCAGCTGTTAGGCTGGGCATTTGCAGCGCGTCATGGCCCACGGGGTCCAGCACTGCCACAAGGAACTTGATCGATGCCAGTTTACAGTATGACCGGGTATGCCAGCGTGCAGCACAGCCCGCTGGCCGCAGAAGGCGAAACCCCTGCCAACGCGGCCCCCACAGCCCGCTTGGGTCTGGAAATCCGCTCGGTCAACAGCCGCTTTTTGGACCTGAGTTTTCGCCTGCCTGAAGAGCTGCGCCAGCTCGAACCCGGCCTGCGTGAACTGATCACCCGGCAAATCAAACGCGGCAAAGTCGAAGTGCGGGCCAGCCAGGATGCGGGTGACGGCGCCAGCCTGCAAACACCCAACCACCAAGCCCTGCAAAAAATCGCGGCCCTGCAAGACAAAATTCAAGATTGGCTGCCCGATGCACGGCCATTGAGCGTGGCCGATGTGCTGCGCATGACGGCAGGCAGCTCGGGCCAAGCAGCCCCTGACGAAGCCGCCTGGATGCAACTGGCCGCGCAAGCGGTGGACGCCCTGCGCGAAGCCCGCGCCCGCGAAGGCGCCCGCCTGACCGAGATGCTGCAAAGCCACATTGAGCAGCTGCGTGGCTTGGCCGAACAGGCCGTGCCGCTGGTGCCGCAATTGGTTGAGCAGCAGCGCCAGCGCTTTTTAGAGCGCTGGAAAGACGCCATGGCGCTCGCCGACGGCAGCCACTTGCCCGAAGCCGCAAAAGACCGGGCGCTGACCGAAGCCACCGCGTTTGCGATCCGCATCGACGTGGCCGAAGAACTCACCCGCCTGCGCTCGCACCTGGACGAACTCAGCCGCTTGCTCACTCAAGGCGGTGACATTGGCAAGCGCCTGGACTTCTTGATCCAAGAGCTACACCGCGAAGCCAACACCTTGGGCTCCAAATCGGCCGTGCTCGAGATGACCCGCATCTCGGTGGACATGAAGGTGCTGATTGAGCAAATGCGCGAGCAAGTCCAGAACATCGAATAAAGAGCTTGAACATGGATTACCCCGGAAACCTGTTTGTCGTAGCCGCCCCCAGCGGGGCTGGCAAATCCAGCCTGGTCAAGGCCTTGATGGAGCTGGACTCCCGCGTACAGCCCACTGTCTCGCACACCACCCGCGCCCCCAGGGGCCAGGAAAAACATGGCCGCGAGTACTTTTTTGCCTCAGCTCAAGAGTTCGATGCCATGGTGCTGGGGGACGCCTTTGTCGAATGGGCCCATGTGCACGGCCAGCGCTACGGCACATCGAAAAAGATGATCGAAGAACGCATGACCCAAGGGGCGGATGTGATTTTGGAGATCGACTACCAAGGTGCTTTGCAGATCAAAAAGATGTACGCCAATGCGGTGCTGATATTCATCTTGCCACCCAGCTGGGAAGAGC
>JANQXJ010000153.1:0-11718 GCA_030729445.1 Limnohabitans sp.
GCGGCCACAAATTCGTCCTTGTGCGCCTGCGCCAGGATCAGCGCCTCATGTGTGGCCTTGAGCTCGTCGTTGCGCTGGTTCAGTTTATGCAACTGGACCTTGTGCAGGTGCTCATAAATGCGCACCCCCATCATCAGGTTCAACAAAGCAAACACATGGTTCAGATAGGCCCAGGTCACCACCGAAGACGACACATCGACATGGCTGCTCACCACACCCAACCAGGTCATCAGGGTCAAGCTCCAAATGGCCAACACCATGATGCCAATCCAGACCAAAGTGGCCCCACGTCCCAACATCAACAAGACCGGCACCGACAACACATTAAGCCAAACCACGGCTGTGGAATTGATGCCACCCGTGTGCATGGCCGTGTACACCGTCAGCAACACCGTCAGCCCGGTCACTGCGTGCACCAAGTGGCTGAAAATGGCCCGGATCCGGACCACGGCAAAAAGACACACCGCCAACACCGACACCACCAAATTGGCCTGTGACACCGCCTGCATCGGCGTGAACAGATAACCCAAGAAGGTCGTGACACTCACCAACATCAAATAGATGGTGAGCATCTCCTGGCGCAAAAAGCCATCCGGGCGAAACAGGCTTCGCCACATGGCTCGGGACAGTTTTTGCGCGAGGTGCGGCACCGTCTTACCCGCGCAATTTGTCAATCAGGCCGTTGAGTTCGTCGAGCGAGCCAAACTGGATGGACAGCTCCCCCATCTCTTCCATCTTGCCCAGGCGCTTGACGCGCTTTTTCACGCGCACCTCCACCTCGGCCATCAGCAGATCCGACAGTTCTTCTTCCACCCGGCGGATGTCGCGGGACTTTTCCTTTTTGGGCTTTTGCGTGACCAGGTTGAACTCGGCTCCCAACTTTTTCGCCAGCCCCTCGGCCTCGCGAACGGACAATTTTCTGGCCGCGATTTGGTTGGCGGCGGTGATTTGGGCCGCTTTGTCCAGGGACAGCAAAGCGCGGGCGTGGCCCATGTCGAGGTCCCCCGCCATCAGCATGGACTGCACCGGCTCGGCCAGGTTCAGCAAACGCAACAGATTGCTGGCCGCGCTGCGCGAGCGGCCAACGGCTTGGGCAGCCGTTTCGTGAGTGAGTCCAAACTCTTTGATCAAGCGTTGCAGGCCTTGGGCTTCTTCCAGCGGGTTGAGGTCTTCCCGCTGGATGTTCTCAATGAGGGCCATGGCAGCGGCCGCCTCGTTGGGCACATCACGCACCAAAACAGGGACAGCGTCCAGGCCCGCCAGGCGCGAGGCGCGAAACCGCCGCTCGCCCGCGATGATCTCGTATTTGCCCGCGTTGGGGCCGTCGTGCAACTGCCGCACCAAAATCGGCTGCATGATGCCCTGCGCCTTGATGGACTCGGCCAACTCGTACAAAGCACCCTCGTCCATGCGCGTGCGCGGCTGGTACATGCCCGCGACCATCTGGTCGAGCTTGAGCTGGCTGGGCAAGCCGCTTTCGGCATAAGACGCCGTGTCGGGCGCCTCTTCCACTTTGGGGCCCAACAGGGCCTCGAGTCCGCGGCCCAGGCCTTTGGGTTTTTTGGTGACCATGTTCAATCCTTCAAAAGAGTGTGCAAAAGCGCGTGGCCCTCTGGCCAATCGCCCAGCGATGAATCGGCGTTGATGTGCCCGGCCGCACCCAAGCCATGCCAGCGGGCAGACCAGTCGCGGGCCAGTTGCTGCGCACGCTCGGCGCTGCAATACGGGTCGTTGTCACTGCCCACCACCAGGCTGCGAAAAGGCAGCGGCTGTCTTTCAATGGGCAACCAGCCCGGTAAAACTTCTTGCATGGCGGGCACTTCCACATCGCCCGGCGCCACCAACAAGGCCGCCCGCACCTTGGCGGTGTGCCGCGAAAAAGTGGACCACGCAGCGACCAAAATGCAGCCCAAGCTGTGCGCCACCAGCACCACAGGGCCAGGCGCGTCGATGACCACCTCGTCCAAACGCGCCAGCCAGTCGCCTCGGCGTGGCCGCATCCAGTCGTTTTGCTCCACCACGCTGTAACCGTGCACCTTGGCCCAGCGCATTTGCCAGTGGTCGGGGCCACTGCCTTGCCAGCCCGGCAAGAGCAACACCGTCAGGTCTTGGCCAACGCCCACAAGCCCGCCGGGCCCAGGTGTCTGAACTGCACGGGTGTGATCGGCCGTGAACGTATTGATGGCGTTCAAAGTGTGGGGGCCCGCTTGATCATTTCGGCCGCGAAATCGACATACGCCTGGCTGCCCTTGGCGTGCGGATCAAACACCACACCGGGCAAGCCATAACTGGGCGCTTCGGCCAGGCGCACGTTGCGCGGGATCACGGTGTCGAACACCTTGTCGCCAAAATGCGCCTTGAGTTGTTCACTGACCTGCATCTGCAGCGTGATGCGGGGGTCAAACATGACCCTCAGCAAACCGATGATCTTGAGATCCCTGTTCAGGTTGGCGTGCACCTGCTTGATGGTGTTGACCAGGTCGGTCAAACCCTCCAGCGCAAAATACTCACACTGCATGGGCACGATCACACCATGGGCCGAGCACAGGCCATTCAGGGTCAGCATGGACAAAGATGGGGGGCAATCGATCAGCACAAAATCGTAATCGGCATCGACCGCGGCCAGCGCATTTTTGAGGCGCTGGTCCCGGTGCTCGAGTTGCACCAACTCCACCTCGGCACCGGCCAGTTCGCGGTTGGCGCTCAGCACCCGGTAGCCACATTTTTCGGCCAGCACTGCAGCCTCGTTCACCGTGGCCGACTCCAGCAAGACGTCGTACACGCTCAGCTCCAGCTGCCGTTTGTCTATGCCCGAGCCCATGGTGGCGTTGCCCTGCGGGTCCAGATCGACCAACAACACACGCTGGCCCAGTTTGGCCAGGCCCGCGGCCAGGTTCACCGTGGTGGTGGTTTTACCCACCCCACCCTTTTGGTTGGCAACGCAGAAAATTTTGGCCATGTCGTGCTCCCGCTTTTATTTGGAAATGGCCAGCTTGATGCCAAAGCCCACAAGAAAAATACCCGCCACCTTTTCAAGCACCTGCCCCACCCTGGGGTTGGCCCGCATGCGCTCGGCCAGGTGGTGCGTCAACAAGGTCATGCACAAACCGTACAAAAAGGTCAAAGTGGCGATGGTGGCCGCCATGATCGCAAAGCTGATCCAACCCAGATGGGTTTGCGGGTCAACGAACAGCGGAAAAAATGCCATGTAAAAAACAATCGCCTTGGGGTTGAGCAAGGTGATGGCCAAGGCCTGCTGAAAATACTGCCGAGGCCGAATATTCAAGACGGGCGCATCGCCGGGTTTGGCCATCAACATCTTCCAGCCCAACCAAGCCAAGTACACCGCACCCAGCGATTGGATGGCCACAAAGGCCGCCGGGTACGTGGTCAACACTGCCGCCACACCCGCCACGGCCAGCCACATCAGCACCTGATCACCCGCGATCACCCCCAATGTGGCCATGAGCCCTCCTGCCACGCCCCCCTTGCTGGTGGACGTGATGAGGGCCAGGTTGCCCGGGCCAGGAATGGCCAAGAACACCACAATGGCCACCACAAATGCACCGTAATCCGAAATGCCAAAAAACATGAAAGAGGCTCTTTACCAATAAGTGAGACGGTCCGGGGCGCCTTATTTGGCCACCACCATCCTGAGTCCAAAACCAATCAGGCACACACCGGCCAAGTTTTGCAGCCATGACGTCCATTTAGGATGCGCACGGATACGTTCAGCCATGTGGTGGGTGACCCACACCACGCCAAAACAGTAGGCAAAACCCAGTGCAGCAATTGTCCCCGCCATCACCCCAAAAGTCACCCACCCCTGGTGATGGACAGGATCGATGAACTGAGGGAAAAACGCCAGATAAAACATGATCGCCTTGGGGTTGAGCAAGGTGATAAGCAATGTTTCCCGAAAATAATGCCCGGGCGTGATTTGCAGACCAGGGCCCTCCCCAGATTTGGACAACACCATCTTGCCACCCAGCCAAACCAGATAGGCCGCGCCCGCCCACTGAAGTGTGATGAACAAAGGTGGATAGGATTTGAGCACAGCCGCCACACCGGCCACCGTGAGCCACAGCAAAATCTGATCGCCCAAAAGCAAGCCCAAAACTGAGGCCAACCCGCCAGACATTCCCCCTTTGCTGGCCGAGCTGATCAGGGCCAAGTTACCGGGACCGGGCAAGAACAAAAGCAGGACAAAGGCCGCAGCGAATGCGCCGTAATCCGAGATACCAAACATGCGTGCACTTTCAGGGGGGATGCGGCGAGTGTACGTGATGCTTTCCCGCGGCCCGCAGATTTGGCGTGTTTCACGTGAAACACAAACCCCTTCACAGCGTCTTCGGACTCATCCAGACCATGCAGCGCTCCACATCCAGGCCGGGCACCGTGAGTGGTTCCACGTGAAACACCTGCACATCGGTGGGCAGTGCGTCGATTTCGCTTTGCGGGTGTTTGCCCTTCATGGCCATCCACACCCCGCCCTCAGCCAGCGCCGAGCGGGACCAAGTCACAAAATCGGGCAAAGAAGCGAAGGCACGGGAGCAAATGACCTGGTACGGATCGGTCAGAGACTCGACCCGCGCGTGCAAACCACGCAAGTTGGGCAGCTTCAAACTCACGGCCACCTGCTGAACAAACGCGGCTTTCTTGGCCACGGTGTCGACACAGCTCACATTCAACTCGGGCATACAGATGGCCAAGACCACCCCCGGCAAACCACCACCCGAACCCACATCAAGCACGCGAATGGGCTGGCCCTGAGTATGTCGACGCAAGGGGGCGATGGCGGTCAAGCTGTCCAACAGGTGGTGGGTGAGCATGTCCGCCGGATCGCGCAGCGCGGTCAAGTTGTAAACCTTGTTCCACTTCTGAATCAGGGCCGCATAGTCCAACAGGTGCTGGATTTGCGCATCCGTCAAAACCAGGCCCAAGGCTTGCGCACCCGAGCGCAGGCCCGCCTCCAAATTCACGCTCATGCCTGCACGCCTTCCTCTGCGGCTTGAATGAAACCTTTGAAACCACCCTTCTTCAGGTGAATCAAAAGCAAGGACACGCTGGCGGGCGTGATGCCCGAGATGCGAGAAGCCTGGCCCAGGGTTTCGGGCCGATGCTTGGCCAGCTTTTGGCGTGCCTCAATGGACAGCGCCGACACCTGCATGTAATCCAAACTCTCTGGCAAGCGCAGGTGCTCGTAAAACGCAGCCCGCTCCACCTCCCCTTTTTGGCGGTCGATGTAGCCGGAATACTTGGCAGCGATCTCCACCTGCTCAATCACAGAAGGACTCAAGTCGCCCAGCGTTTCACGTGAAACATCTGTACTGGCCATGCGACCACCGTCCAAAGACATCAACGCCGGATAGTTCACATTCGGTCTGCGCAGCAAATCGAACAGGTTGTGCTCGTGCTCAATCGCTTTGCCCAGCACCCGCTCTGACTCAGCCGCTGGCAGGTTGCGCGGGTTCACCCAAGTGGCTTTCAGGCGCTCTGTTTCACGTGAAACAGCATCGCGTTTGCGGCTGAATGCGTCCCAACGGGCATCGTCCACCAAGCCCATTTGACGCCCCACTTCGGTCAGGCGGGCATCGGCATTGTCTTCGCGCAGCTGCAGGCGGAACTCGGCGCGACTGGTGAACATGCGGTAAGGCTCGGTCACACCCTGGGTCACCAGGTCGTCCACCAGCACGCCCAAGTAAGCTTGGTCGCGTGCAGGCGTCCAGGCCGTTTCGCCCCGGCATTGCAGCGCGGCGTTGATGCCCGCAAACAAACCCTGGGCCGCAGCCTCCTCGTAACCAGTGGTGCCGTTGATCTGACCGGCAAAAAACAGGCCGTTGATCTGCCGGGTCTCAAAACTGTTTTTCAGCGATCGGGGGTCAAAGTAGTCATATTCAATGGCGTAGCCGGGGCGCAGGATATGGCAGTTTTCGAGGCCTTTCATCGAGCGCACCAAGTCGTATTGGATGTCAAACGGCAAGCTGGTCGAGATGCCGTTGGGGTAATACTCGTTCGTCGTCAGGCCCTCGGGCTCCAGAAAAATCTGGTGACTGTCTTTGTCGGCAAAGCGGTTGATCTTGTCTTCGACACTCGGGCAATAACGCGGGCCCACGCCCTCGATCTTGCCGGTGAACATGGGGCTACGGTCAAAGCCGGAGCGGATGATGTCGTGTGTGCGTTCGTTGGTGTGGGTGATCCAGCATGGCACCTGCTGCGGGTGCATCTCGGCGTTGCCCATGAAACTGAACACCGGCACCCCGCCCTCGGGGTTCATGCCGCCGGGCACGCCGTCCCCGGGTTGCTCGAGGCATTGGCTGAAATCGATGGTGCGGCCGTCCAGACGCGGCGGTGTGCCGGTTTTCAGGCGCCCTTGGGGCAGCTTCAGTTCCTTGAGCCGCGCCGACAGACTGACCGCTGGCGGATCGCCTGCTCTGCCTGCTGCGTAGTTCTGCAAACCCACATGGATCTTGCCGTCCAGGAACGTACCCGCCGTCAGCACCACGGTGCGCGAACGAAAACGGATACCCACTTGCGTCACGGCGCCAACCACCCGGTCACCTTCGACCATCAGGTCGTCCACGGCTTGCTGGAACAGCCACAGATTGGGCTGGTTCTCGAGCATGCGGCGGATGGCGGCTTTGTACAAAATGCGGTCGGCCTGAGCACGGGTGGCGCGTACAGCCGGGCCTTTGGAACTGTTGAGAATGCGAAACTGGATGCCGCCTTCGTCGGTCGCCAGCGCCATGGCCCCGCCCAAAGCATCCACCTCTTTGACCAAGTGTCCCTTGCCAATGCCGCCAATGCTGGGGTTGCAGCTCATCTGCCCCAGCGTCTCGATGTTGTGGCTGAGCAAGAGTGTTTTGCTGCCCATGCGGGCAGCCGCCAACGCGGCTTCGGTTCCGGCATGGCCGCCGCCGACCACGATCACATCGAATTCTTGAGGGTAAAGCATGAGAAGTCCGCCTTGAATGAAGGCCAAAAATGGGCACCGCCTGCGCCGTGGGCCGCCCTGCCAAGGGGTCGGCTAAAGCTGCTCATTTTACAGGCAGGGTGTTTGGCCTGGCGATCAGGCCAGACGCCCGAAAAAACACAGCCCATGCAGCCGGGCACTTTATGCAGCGCATGCATAAAGTAACAGCAAAGCAGCCTTGGACGGCAGCACGGCTTGAACCTAAGATCCGCCGCACTGACAAGCCGTCAGTTTCAAGAAAGGCCACAACACATGTCCATCTCTGCCGCAAGCGCCAAGGCCACAAGCCCGCATGCTTTGCCCTCTTACCTCAACCCTGACCATCCCGGCCCTTGGGGCATTTACCTGCAGCAAGTCGACCGCGTCACGCCCTATCTGGGCAGCTTGTCGCGCTGGGTCGAAACCCTCAAACGCCCCAAGCGCGCCTTGATCGTGGACGTGCCCATCGAGCTGGACAACGGCACCATGGCCCACTTTGAGGGATACCGCGTGCAACACAACACCAGCCGAGGCCCGGGCAAAGGCGGTGTGCGCTTTCACCAAGACGTCACGCTGTCCGAAGTCATGGCCTTGTCGGCCTGGATGTCGGTCAAAAACGCCGCCGTCAACCTGCCTTTTGGCGGGGCCAAGGGCGGCATCCGGGTCGACCCCAAAACCCTGTCACGCGGCGAGTTGGAGCGCCTGACCCGCCGCTACACCAGCGAGATCGGCATCATCATCGGCCCGACCAAAGACATCCCCGCGCCTGATGTGAACACCAACGAGCAGATCATGGCCTGGATGATGGACACCTATTCCATGAACGAAGGCGCCACCGCCTCAGGCGTGGTGACCGGCAAACCCATTGCCTTGGGCGGTTCTTTGGGCCGCCGCGAAGCCACCGGGCGCGGCGTGTACACCGTGGGCCAAGAGGCTGCGCAGCACATCGGCCTGGACATCGGCCAAGCCCGCATCGCCGTGCAAGGCTTTGGCAATGTAGGCGGCATCGCCGCCAAACTGTTTGCCCAAGCCGGGGCCACGCTGGTCGCTGTACAGGACCACGGCGGCACCGTCTACGAAGCAGCCGGTCTGGACGTGCATGCCCTGCTGCGCCATGTCAGCGAGCATGGCAGTGTCCAAGGCTTTGAAAATGCCGAGGTCCTGTCCGATGAAGCCTTCTGGGGCGTGGCTTGCGACATCCTGATACCCGCCGCACTGGAACAGCAAATCACCGCCGCCAATGCGCACCAAATCCAGGCCCGCATGGTGATCGAAGGCGCCAACGGCCCCACCACCCCCGAGGCCGACGACATCCTGCACGAACGCGGCATTTTGGTTGTGCCCGACGTGATCGCCAACGCCGGGGGCGTCACGGTCAGTTACTTTGAATGGGTGCAGGATTTTTCCAGCTTCTTCTGGAGCGAAGACGAGATCAACGCCCGCCTGGTGCGCATCATGCGCGAAGCCTTCGCCGCCATCTGGCAAGTGGCCGATGAGCACCAGGTAAGTCTGCGCACCGCCACCTTCATCGTGGCGTGCACGCGCATCTTGCAAGCGCGTGAGCTGCGGGGTTTGTACCCCTGACAAGCGGCGGCTGATCTCAGGCCCGGACTTGCACGGGCCATGCTGACCAAGTCGCTGCCTCAGGTCCTCAAAGGCAAGGCCCCAGCCGCCTTGACCTCGCCCAGCGAGAAGCTGGTGTGCAGGTCTTTCACATTGGGCAGGTTGATCAGCACATCACGGGCAAACTGGCTGAAGGTGTTCAGGTCCTTGCTCACCACCTGCAACTCAAAGGTGCCAGTGCCGCTGATGTAGTGACACGACACCACTTCGGGAATTTTGAGGATGGCTTCCTCCAATTGGCGCGTGATGTCACCCCGATTGCGTTCGGCATCCAAGCGCACAAAAGCCAACACATCCAGACCGACCTTCTGACGGTCGATTTCTGCGCGGTAGCCTTTGATCACACCCGACTCCTCCAGCGCCCGTACACGTCGCCAACATGGCGCTGCCGACAAACCCACACGCTGTGCCAACTCGGCATTGGTCAGCCGTCCGTCTTTTTGCAATTCATTCAAGATCGCCCAGTCAAATTTATCCAATGTTTCCAAAATAGGCCTCTTTGAGCAAGATTCTTTCAAATCATAGGGCAAATCCTGTCGCCAAAAGCAAGCACTTGTCGGCAGGCCCGCTCTAAACTGTGTCTTCCATTTCAGTCGCAGGACAGACCATGAACGCTCCTTTGCCCGAATCGATCCGCCAGGCTTTAGAGACGGTAACGCTGGACGACAAATACAGCCTCGATGTGGGCCGCGCTTTCATGAGCGGCGTGCAGGCGCTGGTCAAGCTGCCCATGTTGCAACGCCAACGCGACGCTTTGCAGGGCAAAAACACCGCAGGCTTCATCAGCGGCTACCGGGGCTCGCCGCTGGGCAGTTACGACCAATCACTGTGGAAGGCCAAGGACCACCTCAAGGCCCAGCACATCGTGTTCCAACCCGGCGTGAACGAAGAGCTGGCCGCCACCGCCTTATGGGGCACGCAGCAGCTGGGTTTTGCCCCCCCCGGCACCAACAAGTTCGACGGTGTCTTCGGCATTTGGTACGGCAAAGGCCCCGGCGTGGACCGCTGCTCGGACGTGTTCAAACACGCCAACATGGCTGGCACTACGCCCTGGGGCGGTGTACTGGCTGTGGCGGGCGACGACCATGTGGCCAAAAGCTCCACCGCAGCGCACCAGAGTGACCACATCTTCAAGGCCTGCGGCCTGCCTGTGTTTTTCCCGGCCAGTGTGCAAGACATCCTCGACCAAGGCTTGCACGCCTTGGCCCTGAGCCGCTTTGCGGGCATTTGGTCAGGCATGAAGACGATTCAAGAGATTGTCGAGTCCAGTGCCACCGCCCACATTGACCCCGAGCGCGTGCAAATTGTTTTACCTGAATTTGTGATGCCGCCCGGCGGCGTGCACATCCGCTGGCCCGACACCGCGCTTGAACAAGAGGCGCGTTTGTTCGACTACAAGTGGTACGCAGCGCTGGCCTACATCCGAGCCAACAAGCTCAACCACAACGTCATCCAAGGTGCCAACGATCGCTTTGGCCTGATCGCCAGCGGCAAGGCCTACAACGACACACGCCAAGCCCTGCTCGACCTGGGGTTGGACGACGCCACCTGCCAACGCCTGGGCATCCGGGTGCACAAGGTGGGTGTGGTCTGGCCACTCGAAGCACAAACCACCCGCGAGTTCGCCACCGGACTGCGCGAGATTTTGGTGGTCGAAGAAAAGCGCCAAGTCATCGAGTACCAACTCAAGGAAGAGCTGTACAACTGGCGCGACGATGTTCGCCCGAGAATTTTGGGCAAGTTCGACGAAGCTGAAGGCGACACCTCTGGCGGCGAATGGTCAACGGCCAATCCCACCGAACGCACCTTGTTGCGGGCCAATGCCGACCTCACCCCTGCCTTGATTGCACGGGCCATTGCCAAACGCCTCAAAAAGCTGGGCGTGGATGCCGACACGACGGCCCGCATCGACGCCCACCTGGCCGTGCTGGATGCCAAAGAAAAAACACTGCAAACCTTGACCCTGGGTGCCGCTGCCGAACGCACCCCTTGGTTTTGCTCCGGCTGCCCACACAACACCTCCACCAAGGTGCCTGAAGGCTCACGCGCCATGGCGGGTATCGGCTGCCATTTCATGAGCCTGTGGATGGACCGCAGCACCACAGGCTTCACCCAAATGGGTGGCGAAGGTGTGCCATGGACCGGCCAACAGCCCTTCACCAACGAACAGCATATTTTTGCCAACATCGGTGACGGCACTTATTTCCACAGTGGCATCCTGGCCGTGCGCCAAAGCGTGGCCTCGGGTGTGAACATCACCTACAAGATTTTGTACAACGATGCGGTCGCCATGACCGGCGGCCAGCCCGTGGGTGAGCGGTCTGAGGGCCACAGCGTGGTGCAAATCGCCATGAGCATGAAGGCCGAAGGCGCTCAGCACATCGTGGTCGTGACCGACGAGCCCGAAAAATACGAAGGCGTGGCTTTGGTGGATGGCGTGCGTGTGTTCCACCGCGACGAACTCGACCGCATCCAACGCGAGATGCGAGAGATCAAGGGCACCACCGTCATCATTTACGACCAAACCTGCGCCACCGAAAAACGCCGCCGCCGCAAGCGCGGCACCATGGTGGATCCCGCCGTGCGCGTGATGATCAACGAAGAGGTGTGTGAAGGCTGTGGCGACTGTGGCGTGCAGTCCAACTGCTTGTCGGTTGAACCACTCGAAACCCCTTTGGGCCGCAAGCGCACCATCAACCAAAGCACCTGCAACAAGGACACCAGCTGCCTCAAAGGCTTTTGCCCCAGCTTTGTCACCGTGGAAGGCGGCACCTTCAAAAAGAAAGCCACAGCCTCCACCACCAGCATCAATCCGGCCAGCCTGGGCGCATTGCCAGAACCTGCCCTGCCCACCATCCACGAACCATGGGGCATGGTCGTGGCCGGTGTGGGCGGCACTGGCGTCATCACCATCGGCCAGTTGTTGGGCATGGCGGCGCACATGGAAGGCAAAGGCATCGTCACGCAAGACTCAGCAGGCCTGGCACAAAAAGGTGGCGCCACCTGGAGCCACATCTTGGTGGCCAACAGCCAAGACGAGATCCGCACCACCCGTGTAAGCATGGCTGCTGCCGACCTGATCATCGGTTGCGACCCGATCGTGAGTGCCTCCAAAGAAACCACTTTGCGCATGCGTGCAGGCC
>JANQXJ010000153.1:11818-16869 GCA_030729445.1 Limnohabitans sp.
TGCGACCCGATCGTGAGTGCCTCCAAAGAAACCACTTTGCGCATGCGTGCAGGCCGCACCCATGTGGCCCTGAACAGCAACAGCACACCCACTGCCGCCTTTGTGAAAAACGGCAATTGGCAAAACCCGGCCGAGCAATGCGTGGCCGAAATCACCGCACAAGTGGGCGTGGATGGCGTGGGCGCTTTTGACGCCGATACCCTGGCCAAACAACTCATGGGCGACACGATTTACGTGAACCCCATGATCCTGGGCTACGCTTGGCAAAAGGGTTGGGTGCCTTTGCACCGTGAATCTTTGGTGCGAGCGATTGAGCTCAATGACGTGCAGGTCAAAAACAACCTGGCCGCTTTTGAATGGGGTCGCCACGCCGCGCACCAGCCCGATGCGTTGATGAAAACCATCCAGCCTTCGCAAGTCATCCAGTTCAAAAAGCGTGAGTCCTTGGAAGAGCTGATCGCCGACCGCATGGCACGTTTGACCGATTACCAGGACAAGGCCTATGCCCAGCTTTACCAAAGCATCGTGTCCCGTGTACAGGCCACAGAAGCACCCTTGGGCAAAACGCTTTTGAGCGACACCGTGGCCCGACAGCTGTACCGCTTGATGGCCTACAAGGACGAATACGAAGTGGCCCGTTTGCACACCCAAACGGGTTTCGTGGAGCGTATTCAAAACAGTTTTGAAGGCGATTTCAAAGTCCATTACCACCTGGCCCCACCGCTTTGGTCCAAGCGCAACAGCCAAGGTGAATTGGTCAAGAAAAAGTTCGGCCCCCTCATGCTGACCGGCTTTAAAGTCTTGGCCAAACTCAAAGGCTTGCGCGGCACCAAACTGGATTACTTTGGCAAAACCGAAGAACGCCAGACCGAACGCGCACTGATCCGTGAGTACATGCAGCACATTGACCATGTGTTGGGCTCATTGAGCTCAGAAACCCATGCGTACGCCGTGGCTGTGGCTCAAGTGCCAGAAAACATCAAGGGCTACGGTCACGTCAAAGAACGCAACATCCGTGCTGCACGTTCTTTGTGGGCTTCACTCAACGCTGCGTAAAAAACAAAACCCCTTGCTTCGTGAAGAAGCAACGGGTTTGTAGGTCAAACATTGATCGGCAGTGAAAGCAAACTGCCATCACAGCCAAGCCAGCGCTCAGCGCGAATCGGGCAATTCGATTTTGACTTCGAGCACTTCCAGGTTGTCCTGGCGCTCCAAGTTGACCTTGATGTCTTGAACATTGATCTTGATGTACTTGCTGATCACAGCCACCAATTCACGCTGTAGGTCGGGCAAATAATCGGGCTCAGCGGCATTGCGGCCACTGCGCTCGTGTGCCAGGATGATTTGCAGGCGCTCTTTGGCCACACTGGCCGTCTGCTTCTTTTCGCCCAAGAGGAAGGAAAGAAAGGACATGGTTTATTTGCCTCCGAACAGGCGCTTGAAGAAACCGGCCTTTTCCGCTTCGATGAAGCGCATGGGCTTGTCTTCACCCAAAAAGCGAGCAATCACGTCTTTGTAGGCTTCTGACACATCGCTGGCATTCATGTGAATCGCGGGTGTGCCTTGGTTTGAAGCTTGCAACACCGATTCGCTTTCAGGAATGACGCCCAACAATTTGATGCGCAAGATGTCCTGAATGTCCTGCAGGGACAGCATTTGACCCTCTTCCACCCGAGCCGGGTTGTAGCGGGTGATCAACAAATGCTCTTTGATGGGCTCAAGGCCTTCAATCGCACGTTTGGTCTTGCTGCCCAGCATGCCCAAGATACGGTCTGAATCGCGCACCGAAGACACCTCAGGGTTGGTCACCACCAAAGCCTCATCGGCAAAGTGCATGGCCATCAAAGCACCGGTTTCGATGCCCGCAGGGGAATCACACACGATGTAGTCAAAACCCATGGCCCTCAAGTCATCCAGGACCTTTTCAACACCTTCTTGCGACAAGGCATCTTTGTCACGGGTTTGTGATGCAGCCAACACAAAAAGGTTGTCGCACTGCTTGTCCTTGATCAAGGCCTGATTCAGATTGGCTTCGCCCTGGATCACATTGATCAGGTCGTACACCACACGGCGTTCACAGCCCATGATCAGGTCCAGATTGCGCAAGCCCACATCGAAGTCGATGACGGCAGTTTTGAAGCCTTTGAGGGCCAAACCAGTGGCGAAACTGGCGCTGGTCGTGGTTTTGCCCACGCCACCCTTACCAGAGGTCACAACAACGATTTTTGTCATGGATGCACTTTCTTGGACAAAATAAAAATAAGACTCAGTTCTTCAAAGAGGTGATCAGCAATTTGTCACCGTCAGGACCTGATTGCAAAGAAACCTGGGCTGGTTGGCCCAAAACATCTTTAGGCAATGGATTTTCGCTGGTTCGGTACACCCCAGCGATAGAAATCAACTCCGGCTCCATCACTTGGGCAAAAATTTGGGCTTGTGCATTGCCCCGAGCGCCTGCAATGGCCTTGCCCCGCAATGTGCCATAAACATGGATATGGCCGTCGGCAATCACCTCAGCGCCTGCGTTGACCATGCCCATCACGATCAGATCTCGCCCTTTGGCATAAATTTGCTGACCCGAGCGCAAAGGCTTGTCAATGCGCATAGCACTCAAATACGTGGGTGCAGGTGCAACAGATTCAACGACCGGCGCTTGGCGCGGTGCAGCCTCAGCAATGGGCATAGAACGCCGAATGCGGGCGTCTGATGCATCCACCAAGCCATGCCCCTTGGCCAAGTCCATAAGTCGCGCAGAAGCCCCTTTGATGGCCAAAGGCACAAGGGCGTGCTCTTGCAAAGCAGCGATCAATGCCTTGAAGTCGATGGTTTCGTCTTCCTTCAAGGTCAATGCACTGATGTCGATCACCACTGGATCATGGTCGAAGAAACCAGGACTTTCTACCAATTGGTCCTTCAAAGCCCGCGAAACCTCGGCCACATCGGTGGTTTTAAGCAAAAAAGCAACCAACGACAAATCGGCACTTTTGATTTCAAAACAAGGGTTGTGAGAGTCTTCTGAAGCGATTGACATATAGCCATCAGTGGGGGAGAAAAGCTAAATCTTAACAGTGCACTTGTTTTTTGTTATCTCTCTATGGTTTTATATCTTTAAATAGTCGTAGTAGTAAGGGAGCAGCACTATTGTGGACAAGGTGTTTTTTTTCAGCACAGACAAGTACTTAACTGTTTTTTTAGCATGTGTGTGACCCTGCTTTTCAGCTGTCACACAAACATGAACAACTTTAAAAATAGGGATCAAGCTGTGGATAACTCATGGGTTGCGCTAATTTTATCCACAGCCTTATCCTGTCCTGTTTCTTAGGAATCAATCATCCACTGAATGACTCCTTTGGCCACAAAACCCAGCATGCCAAAAGCCAAACCCAAAAAGATTACGAAGGTGCCAAATTTGCCAGCTTTGGACTCCCAAGCCAATTGCAAAACAATGAACAGCATGTAAAGCATGAAGCCAGCCACACCAATGGTCAGGCCAAACCAGGCGAACTGTTCTTCGGTGAAATTCCACATCAAACAGCCTCCTGACGGGGCATGCGCTCAGGCACATCACGGGTGTCTACCAAATCGCGGTAGGCATGCCAAGAGGCATGACCCAACATGGGCACAATCACGATCAAGCCAATGAACAAGCTCAAAATGCCCATCATGCTCAGGCCCATGATCAAAAATGCCCACAGCACCATGGGCAGGGGATGCGTCAAGACCACTTTCCAGCTGGTCAGCACAGCCTGCAAAGTGTTGAGCTTTCTGTCCAGCAGTAAAGGCATGGCCACCACACTCGAGGCAAAAACAGGAGCAGCCATCAGGCCGCCCAGCACCAACCACAGCTCAAACAAATAACTGTCTCGGCTCAGCACCACATGGCGAATGAAATCCATGGGTGTATGGATGGGCACCGGGGTCAGCAAAGTGATCAGGGCCGATGAGGTCAAGACCCAACCCGTGCCCGCCAAAGCCAGCAACAAGCCAAAACGCACCAAACACCAATAACTCACAGGTTCGTTGTTGTGCAGTGTTTGCCATTGCGTCCAGGTCTTGAATAAAAGCCGCAGGTTCACGGTCTCGTTTCTTTCGATGGCGCGGCTCATGGCATACAAACTGGTCGCTAACACCGGAGCGACAACCAGAAAGCCCGACACCGCACTGGCCAGCAACCAAAACCGGTCGTGCGCCAGCCAAGTGATCAGCCCCCCACAAATGGCGATGAACAGGCCATGGGCCAGGCTCAGCCAAGGTGAATGGCAAATGTCTTTCAAACCCAAATAGAGCCAAAATAGGGTTTGCTTGCCGTCGATGGGCAAAACACCGGGCAAGTTCAAGCGCCTGCGCTGGGTTGGGGGTGGCTCGGGTTGCGGGTTGGGGGAGGGATGGGGAGGAAGAGAGGCTTGTGTCATGCGATCGAGCTTACCTTCCACTCGATTTCAGAATTTGACCTGCATCAAATGACAAAAGGCTGCCAAGCAGCCTTTTTAAACGTTGTTGAGCCGTTGATGAATAGGCCCAACCAGGTTGGAACATCCGTCATGGTCGAAATTTTTTGTCATCCCGGCCTTGAGCCGGGATCCAGTGCACACCGCAGTATTTGCAAATACAGTGGTCAATACTGGATCCCGGGTCTTCGCCCGGGATGACAAATTAGAAACCAAGATGACACAAAACTATCTAATGCATTGAAGCAGCCTATTGGTACTCAATGCTTGCCGTGACCGCCTTGGTGCTTTTTGGCGTGCATACCAGAGCCTTTCATCATGCGGGCGGTTTCCTTGTCAAACACCTGCTTTTGCTCAGCACTCAGGCTGGCGTAAAAAGTCTTGGTCGCATCGGCGCGTTGTTGCATGTGCGCGTCGCGTTGGGCTTTCATGGCCTGCACCATGTCCAGGCGTTCGGGCGTGGTCATTTTTTCCAAGCTGGCACGCTCAGGCCGCGCCATGCGGGCAGGGTGCTGCATGGACTGGGTGAATGTGGTCCACGCAGGTTCTTGAGCGGCTTGCAAATTAAGTTTGGACTTAAGATCGGCCAAGCGTTGCGTGTGG
>JANQXJ010000153.1:16969-20073 GCA_030729445.1 Limnohabitans sp.
TGTTCACCCTTGTGTTCGCGCATTTTCTCCATGCGGCCAGAACGGGTGCTGTCGGCAGGCGCCGTGGTGTTTTGGGCCAAAGCCAGACCGGTCAGACCGGCCATCAAGGCGGTGGCGATCAAGGTGGTGCGAATCGATTTCATGGAAACATCCTTTCGTTGATGGGATGCCTCCAGTGTGATCCGCCCATGTATCCGGGCTGTGCCCGAATGGTGCTGATTTGTAAAGATCAGGTATTTTTATTCTTGCAGGTGTTGATGCCCAGCAAGCTGTAAGGCGGGCACCAACCCATCAAGCCTGTGGCCAAAGGCACTAGGCCTACCCAGCCCCAAACGCCCACGGTATTTGTAGCGGCCAGAGCGATCAAAACAAGTCCACCCACAATGCGGATGATGCGTTCGATGTTGCCAATGTTTTTGGTCATGAGAAACTCCCGGTTGGTTAAAAAATTCAAGCCGTGACGCGGTAACCTTCATCGGCAATGGCCTGAGCCAAAGCCTCGCGGCTTTTTTCTGAATCCACTTGCACGTTGTTGTGTGTGCGGTCGATCACAACCTTGGCCTGTGCATCCAAAGACAATATAGCTTTGGTCACTGCTTTTTCGCAATGGCCACACGTCATGCCTTCAACGGTGAAAGTTTGGTTCATGATGCATTCTCTCCAATGAACTGAACACGACCCGGTAGGGTCTGGTCTGAGCATAGACCATCCAGGACTACATGCCATGACACAGATCAAGATTGAACCCCCCATCACGTACGACATCGGCATCGGCGGCATGACTTGCGCATCGTGTGTGGCGCGGGTTGAAAAAGCCCTGAAAAAAATGCCCGGTGTGCTCAGTGCCACGGTCAACCTGGCCACTGAATCAGCCCGCATCGAAGTGGCGTCAAACGACGTGAGCGACGCCCGCTTGCGCCGCGCGGTGCGCGACGCCGGGTACGAGCCCCGCACACCCGAAGCACAAGCCGATACAGGCCGTGAATCACCCTGGGCAGGCTTCATGCCGGTCGGTGTGGGCCTGCTGCTGACCACGCCTTTGGTCTTGCCCATGCTGGCCGAGCTGTGGGGCCAGCATTGGATGCTGCCCGCTTGGGTTCAATTTGCGCTGGCCACGCCGGTGCAATTTGTGTTGGGCGCACGTTTTTACAAAGCCGGTTGGCATGCCCTGAAGGCGCTCACGGGCAATATGGATTTGCTGGTGTCTTTGGGCACCACCGCAGGCTGGGCCTTGTCGGTTTGGCTGTGGCTCACGGCGCACGAAGGGCATGCGCCGCACCTGTACTTTGAAGGCTCGGCCGTGGTCATCACCTTGGTGATGCTGGGCAAATGGTTGGAGACGCGTGCCAAGCGCCAGACCACCGAGGCGATTCGCGCCTTACACGCCTTGCGCCCAGACAAAGCCCACTGGTTGGGCGAAGACGGTGAAGTTGATGTACCTGTGGATGAAATTTTGATGGGTGACCTGATCGTGGTGCGGCCCGGTGAGCGTTTTCCGCTGGACGGCGAACTGGTCGAAGGCCAAACCCAGGTGGACGAATCCATGCTGACCGGCGAGCCCTTGCCTGTGGCCAAAGCATCGGGTGCGGCCTTGACGGGCGGCTCGATCAACGGCGAAGGGCGAGTGCTCATGCGCGTGACTGCTGTGGGCCACGAAACGGTGCTCTCGCACATCATCCGCTTGGTCGAAGACGCACAAGCGGCCAAAGCGCCTATTCAGCGCTTGGTGGACAAAGTGGCCGAGGTGTTTGTGCCCGTGGTGCTGCTGATCGCCCTGCTCACCTTGGGTGCGTGGATGGTGACTGGTGCCGATTTTGAAACCGCCCTCATCCACGCGGTGGCTGTGTTGGTCATTGCCTGCCCTTGCGCCCTGGGCCTGGCCACGCCCGTGGCCATCATGGCGGGCACGGGTGTGGCGGCCAAACACGGCATCTTGATCAAAGACGTGCAGGCGCTGGAGTTGGCACACCGTGTGCAAACCGTGGCCTTTGACAAAACCGGCACGCTCACCGTGGGGCAACCACGCTTGTTGGCCCATGTGCCCGCGCCCGGGCTGGATGCACCAACGGCTTTGGCGCTGGCCGCACGCGTGCAAAGCGGCAGTGAACACCCCTTGGCGCGTGCGGTGGTGAGTGCCGCAGAAAAGCTGGGCCTGTCAGGCACCACCGCACAAGACCTGCAGGCCGTGCCCGGCAAAGGCGTGTTGGCCAAGGTAGACGGCAAGCAGCTGTTGCTGGGCAGTTTGCGCTGGCTGCAAGAAGAAGGTCTGGACATCGGCATGTGGCAGCTAGACATCGACGCCTTGCAGGCGCAAGGCGCTAGTCTGTCTGCACTGGCCGAGCGCACCGACGCCGGTTTGCAGGCCCTGCTGCTCATGGGCTTTGGCGACGAGCCCAAAGTGGGTGCAGCGCAAGCATTGACGGCGCTGCGCGATCGTGGCCTGAAGCTGGTGATGATTTCGGGCGACAACCAAGCCGCGGCCGAAGCCATGGCCCGCCGATTGGGCTTGCGCCCCGAAGCCGGAGAGGTGCTGGCCAATGTGCTGCCCGGCGACAAATCGGCGCAGGTTCAAAAATTGCGTGCAGGTGGCCAAGTGGTGGCCATGGTGGGCGACGGGGTGAACGACGCGCCCGCCTTGGCCGCCGCCGATGTGGGCATGGCCATGGGCAACGGCACCGATGTGGCCATGCACGCCGCGGGCATCACCCTCATGCGTGGCGAAGTGGCTTTGGTGGGCGCGGCGCTCGACATCTCCGCTCGCACGGTGGCCAAGATCCGGCAAAACCTGTTCTGGGCGTTTGCCTACAACGTGGCGGGCATCCCTTTGGCCGCCTTGGGCTACCTCAACCCCATGATGGCGGGCGCGGCCATGGCGCTCAGCTCGGTCAGTGTCATGGCCAATGCCTTGCTGCTCAAGCGTTGGAAACCTTGAGCGCCCGCCTGCTTCAAGCTTGCGGCAAGAACGGGTAGTCGGTGTACCCCGCATCGCCACCACCGTAAAAAGTGGCGCGGTCGGGTGTGTTGAAGGGGCCGCCTTGGCGCAGGCGTGCACCCAGGTCGGGGTTGGCAATGAAGGGGCGGCCGAAGGCGATCAGGTCTGCACC
>JANQXJ010000154.1 GCA_030729445.1 Limnohabitans sp.
CGACCAAGCCCGTTGGGGCCGCCACGCAGGCCACCCGCTGCTGGGCGCGGCCGACTACAAACTGGTGCACCACGCGCAAAACGGCCGCGCGGTTTACAGCTTCTGTATGTGCCCCGGCGGCACCGTGGTGGCCGCCACCAGCGAGCCGGGCCGTGTGGTCACCAACGGCATGAGCCAGTACTCGCGCAACGAGCGCAATGCCAACGCGGGCATGGTGGTGGCCATCGACCCACCCGACTACCCATTGGACACCGCCGCCTGGCAAGCCGCTTTTGGCGAGCAAGACGGCACGCAGCTGGCGCAAGAGGCTGCGGCCTTGGCTGCACAGCAGCCACCCCAAGCGCATCCACTGGCGGGCATCGTGCTGCAGCGTGAACTCGAAACCCGGGCCTTTGAAGTGGGCGGCCGCAACTACGAAGCGCCCGGCCAACTGGTGGGTGACTTCTTGGCGCACCGCCCCTCCACCACCTGGGGCAGCGTGTTGCCGTCTTACAAACCCGGCGTGAAGCTGGTCGATCTGGCCGAAGTGTTGCCCGATTACGCAGTGACCGCCATGCGCGAAGCGCTGCCCGTTTTTGGCCGCAAGATCAAAGGCTATGACATGGCGGACGCGGTGATGACCGGCGTGGAAACACGCACCTCATCTCCTTTGCGCATTCCGCGTGGCGACGACCACCAAAGCACCAACACCCAAGGCCTGTACCCGGCGGGCGAAGGCGCCAGCTATGCGGGCGGCATTTTGTCGGCGGGGGTGGACGGTATCAAGGTGGCCGAGTCTTTGGCGAGATCTTTGTGTTCATTCACACAAAATCCTTGCACTGCACACCCAAAGAATCTTTGAGGCCAGATTCCATGACTTCACTGCTGCCCCCTCAACCACGCAACCCGCTGCACGGCCTGACCTTAGAGACCATCGTCACCCGATTGGCCGACTTTTATGGCTGGGACGATCTGGGTCAACGCATCCCCATTCGCTGCTTCACACACGACCCCAGCGTGGGATCCAGCCTGAAGTTTTTGCGCAGAACCCCTTGGGCACGCGAGAAGGTGGAAAGCCTTTACCTGTTCATGCTGCGCGAACAAAAACGCCAAGGATTTTGATCGGCACACGACAAGCCCCTCAAGTGGCCAGCAAAGTGCCCCGGCACTTTTTCGCTCCGCATCGGCAGGCATAACGCGCCTTCAAGGTTTGGCTCATGGGCTCGTCGCTCACCAGGCCATAGTCGAACGTCAGCTCCTCGCCCTTGAACACGGGCCTGCGCGTCAAGATGAAGATGCGGCCGCGGTCTTCGTCGGGCACACAGTTGGGTCGACACGAATGGTTGATCCACTTGGAATCGTTGCCGCCATGCAGCGCATCGATCACCCGACCGTCGTCGAGATGAAAGTAAAACGTGTGGTCGGGGTTGGCCAGGTCGTGCGGGTGGCGAGCAATCGCCTCGGCCATGGTGATGACCTCGCCCACATATTCAATGACACGCTCGCCTGCAGCCAGGTGGCGCGTGGCAAACACACCATGGCCATGCACACCTGACCGCTCCACGCGGATCGGGCTGTCAAGGCAAGCGGCCCGCAGCGGCTTCATGCCCGATCAAGCTCCATCATGCCCGCCTGCGCACCACCGACACCACGAGCGTGATGACGGTGAGCGGCACCACAAAACTCAGCATCACGCTGCTGAAAGCGCCCAAGGCATCGTGCTCTTGCGCCGCCAATATCAAATAAGACACATAGGCCACGTAATAGCCGGCAAATACGCCACCCTCCCAACGGGCAATTTCGCCGCCGGTGATGAACATGGGCAGGCAAGCCAACGCCACGGCCAGCATGACCCAAATGTCAAAAGCCAACAAAGACGGGGCCACCTCCAAACCCGGCCCCCCCGCGACTACGGCGCTGATGCCCAGACACCCCAAAATGTTAAAAATACAACTCCCCACCACATTACCGACGGCGATGTCTCGCTCACCCTTGAGGGCCGCAGCAACCGAGGTGGCCACCTCAGGCATGGACGTGCCCGCCGCCACGATGGTCAGCGCAATCACCACATCACTCACGCCCAGCGCTTTTGCAAAAACCACCGCCGCGCCCACCAGCCAGTCCGAGCCCAGCACCAGCAAAGTCAAACCGATGGCCATAAGGGCCAACTGCGCGGGCAACTTGCCATCCCATGCGCCCGGGGGCGAGGCCTGCAACTCGGGCTCAAACTCATCCACCCCTGGCGCAGAAGTTGGGGATGCAGCCTTGTCTGCCGCGGTTTCGCGGCGCGACTGCACCACCAGAAAACTGGTGTAAGCCACCAACAAGGCCACCAGCAAACCGCCCTCCCAAGGCGTCAGCTGACCATCCATCGCCATCAAAGCCATGAGCAAGGTCACGCCAAACATGATGGGCACTTCCTGACGAATCAACTGACGGTGGACCACCAAGGGCACGATCAATGCGCTCAAGCCCAAGATGAACAAGACGTTGAAGATATTGCTGCCCACCACATTGCCCACGGCCATGTCGGTCTTGCCCTCCAGCACAGAAGCCACCGACACTGCGATCTCAGGCGCACTGGTGCCCAGCGCCACAATGGTCAGACCCACCACCAAGGGCGAAATGCCAAAAGACAGCGCCAGCTTGCTCGCACCACGCACCAACACATTGGCCCCTAACACCAGGCACACCAGCCCAGCGACGAACAAAAACAAGTGGATCATGGAAACTGCACCCTGAAAGAAATGAGGGGGTGAGCATAACCAGCTTCGAGATCGCTGATGGCTGATCCGATTTAGGACATGCTGATGGATTGTTATTCCACTGTCACCGACTTCGCCAAATTGCGCGGCTTGTCTACGTCCGTCCCGCGCGCACACGCCGTGTGATAGCTGAGCAGCTGCAGCGGCACCACGTGCAGGATGGGCGAGAGCACGCCATAGTGCTCGGGCATGCGAATGACGTTCACGCCTTCGCTGCTTTCGATTTTGGTGTCGCCATCGGCCAGCACGTAGAGCACACCGCCGCGAGCGCGCACCTCTTGCATATTGCTTTTGAGTTTTTCCAAGAGCACGTCGTTGGGCGCGACGGTGACCACAGGCATGGCGCTGGTGACCAAGGCCAAGGGGCCGTGTTTCAACTCACCCGCCGCGTAGGCTTCGGCGTGGATGTAGGTGATTTCTTTGAGCTTGAGCGCACCTTCGAGGGCGATGGGGTAGTGCGTGCCGCGGCCCAAGAACAGGGCGTTTTCTTTGCTGGCGAATTCTTCCGCCCAAGCGATGATTTGCGGCTCCAGCGCCAACACGGCTTGCAGCGCGGCGGGCAGGTGGCGCATGGCTTTGATGTGCTCGGCTTCCTCAGCATCCGACAAGCGGCCCTTGGTTTGTGCCAAAGCCAGCGTCAGCAAAAACAAACCGGCCAGCTGCGTGGTGAAGGCTTTGGTGGAGGCCACACCGATCTCAGCGCCGGCGCGGGTCACGTAAGCGTGTTTGCACTCGCGCACCATGGCGCTGGTGGACACGTTGCAGATGGTCAGCGTGTGCGTCATGCCCAAGCTCTGCGCGTGGCGCAGCGCGGCCAGGGTGTCGGCGGTCTCGCCGCTTTGGGTGATGGTGACGATCAGCGTGTTGGGGTTGGGCACCGATTCGCGGTAGCGGTATTCGCTGGCGATCTCGACCTGGCAAGGCACTTTGGCGATCGCCTCGATCCAGTACTTGGCCACGCAACCGCTGTAGTAGCTGGTGCCGCAGGCCAAGATCAACACATTGTCGATGGCCTTGAAGGTGGAATACGCACCGTCGCCGAACAGCTCGGGCGTGATGCCTTCCACGCCTTCGAGCGTGTCGGCAATGGCGCGCGGCTGCTCGAAGATTTC
>JANQXJ010000155.1 GCA_030729445.1 Limnohabitans sp.
AAAGTGGCGTGGACCATGTTGCTGTGGTCGACTACCCACCCCGCACCAACAATTACCACTTCGAGATGGAACTGGTGCTGGCCATCGGCAAAGCAGGTTTCCGCGTGAGCGAAGCCAACGCGCATGAGCTGGTCTATGGCTACGCCGCAGGCCTGGACATGACACGCCGCGACCTGCAGCTGGTCGCCCGCGACAAAGGCCGCCCTTGGGACACGGGCAAGGACATCGAGCAAGGCTCGGTCTGCTCCGAGATCGTGCCCATGCCTGGCGTGGTCATCGAAAGTGGCGCGATTGCGCTGGAAGTCAACGGCGTCACAAAACAGTCGTCCAACGTGGACAAGCTGATCTGGAACATCCGCGAAATCATCGCCGACCTGTCCACCTACTACCATCTGCAGCCCGGCGACCTGATCTACACCGGCACACCCGAAGGCGTGGGCGCTGTGGCAACCGGTGACAAAATCACTGGCCGCGTTGAAGGCGTGGCTGAACTTTCATTGACCATCGGCGCTGCGGCGTAAACCCATGAAGCTCTACAGTTTTTTCAGAAGCGGCACCTCGCACCGCCTGCGTATCGCGCTCAACCTCAAAGGTGTGGCCACCGACTACGTGGCGGTGGACCTGCGGGTCGATGAACAACAAGGCGATGCCTTCAAGTCGGTCAATCCCCAGCAAATGGTGCCCGCGCTCGACACCGGTAAACAGGTGCTGATCCAGTCGCCGGCCATCATCGAATGGCTGGAAGAAAAACACCCCACGCCTGCCCTTTTGCCTGCAGGCGCTGACGACCGCGCCCATGTGCGGGCACTGGCGGCGATGGTGGGTTGTGACATCCACCCCCTCAACAACCGGCGCGTGTTGCAAACACTGCGCAAACAATTCAGCGCCAACGAAGACGCCATCAACGCCTGGTGCGCCACCTGGATCAGCGCTGGCTTTGACGCCTACGAAGCCCTGATCGCGGCCGACGCGCAACGCGGCCGCTTCAGCTTTGGCGACACGCCCACACTGGCCGATGTGTACCTGATTCCCCAAGTCGAAAGCGCCCGCCGCTTCAAAGTGGATATGGCCCGGTGGCCATTGATCAGCGCCATCGACAAGGCATGTGGCGAGCTGGAGGCCTTCAAAAAGGCCGTCCCTATGGCCCAACCGGACGCCTGATCAGCCAAACACCTCGGTATCCACCTCGCTGTTGGCCTGTGCGTTGTAGCGGTCTCCTGCCACCGTGCGCTGGTTGATCAAGGCATCTAAGCGGGCCAGCAAGCTGGCATCGAGCCGCACATCCACCGCCGCCAAGTCATCCAGCAGGTGGTCCTCCGAGGTGGTACCGGGGATGGGGATGATGTCTTCGCCCTGATGCAGCAGCCAGGCCAGCGCCAGCTGCGAGGGGCTGCAGCCGGCCTCTTGCGCCAGCGCATGGTAGGCGGGCAAGAGCTTCAAGTTGGCGGCGTAGTTCTCGGGCGTGAAACGCGGCATGCTGCGGCGGATGTCCTTGGCGTCGAAAGCGGTCACGTCCAAAGCCGCGCCACACAAAAAGCCCCGTGCCACCGGGCTGAAAGCCACAAAGGCCACGCCCAACTCACGGCAAGCCTGCAGCACCGCGATCTCAGGGTTGCGCGTCCACAGCGAATACTCGGTTTGCAGCGCTGCAATCGGGTGCACCGCATGGGCTTTGCGCAGCGTGCTGGCCGACACCTCCGACAAACCAATGGTCTGGATCTTGCCTTGGCGCACCAAGTCGCTCAAAGCACCCACACTGTCTTCGATCGGCACTTTTTTGTCCCAGCGGTGCAGGTAATACAGGTCGATCACCTCGGTCTGCAAGCGGCGCAGCGCGTCTTCGCAGGTCTTTTTGATGGTTTCGGGGCGGCCGTCGATGACGCGCACTTTGGTGCCGTCGTTTTGTTCCACGCCCTGCATGCCGCATTTGCTGGCCAGCGTGAAGCGGTTGCGATGCGGCTTCAACACCTGACCCACCAGCGTCTCGTTGGTCCCAAAGCCATACAGCGCGGCGGTGTCAAAAAAAGTCACGCCTTGGTCGAGAGCCGTCAACAAAACACGCTCGGCCTGAGCCGTCGAAACTGGCGGGCCGTAGGCATGGCTCAGGTTCATGCACCCAAGACCGATGGCGCTGACGGAGAAGGAGGCGACGTGGCGATTTTTCATGGCCATATCTTAGCCTTCAAAAATGACGCAGATAAGGCCCAGTTAACATCAAGCCACTAAGCTGCAAGCCTCAGAACCTTTACTTGAGAGCACATGAACGATACCTCTTCAGCACCACCCAAACGCCAAGGCCTCAAACGGGTTTGGCATGCGTTTTTTTACTCGGCTGAGGGCTTACGCGCCGGATGGAGCGAACCCGCTTTCAGACAAGAGGCCGTGTTGGCGTTTTTGATCTTGCCGGGCGCTTGGTGGTTAGGTCAAAGCTGGACCGAAATGGTGCTGCTGGTGGGCGTGGTGGTGGCCGTGCTGGTGGTGGAGTTGCTCAACACCGCCATCGAGGCGGCGATTGACCGCGTAGGGCCCGAGTGGCATGAACAGTCCAAGCGGGCCAAAGATACGGGCAGCGCGGCCGTGCTGCTGAGCTTGCTGTTGTGTGGCGGGGTGTGGCTGTCGGCCCTGTGGCGTTGGTGGTTAGCCTGAGGATTCAACTTCAGGCCGGGCGTATTGGACAGGCCGAAAACACATCCAACTCGGGCTTGTGCATGCGGGTTTTAACCTGCGCGAGCGTCAAGACCGAATGAAAGTAGTGGTCGTGCGAAACCGCCTCGGCCACTTGTTTTTTCCAGCAAGCGCCGTCCCAGCCCAGCTTTGACTGCATGGGTTTGGACAACCACAGCGCCATGGGCACATGGGTTTGCTCTTTAGGGGCCATCATGAAAGGCATGCCGTGCAAGTACAGGCCTTTTTCGCCGAGCGATTCCCCATGGTCTGAGACGTACACCATGGCCGTTGGCCGTTGCTGGCTTTTGAGCCAACGCACGGTTTGCGACACCAAGTGGTCGGTGTAAAGCACCGCGTTGTCGTAGGCGTTGACGATCTCCTGGGGCGGACAGTCCTGCAGCACATTGGTGCGGCATTCGGGCTGGTAGACCTTCATGTCGGGCGGTGTGCGCTTGTAATAGGCCGGTCCGTGGTTGCCCATTTGGTGCAGCACAACCACGGTGCCCGCTGAGCCAGACCCCGTAGCACCCGCTTTTTCCAGTTGCGCCAAACGCTCGGGCAACACATGCAGCATGATGTCGTCAAAACATTCGCCATCCGGACAATAGGCTGGGTCTTTCAATTCACGGGTGCTGGCGTTTGGTATGCGGTCACAAACGCCTTTGCAGCCGGACTGGTTGTCCAGCCACAGCACCTGCATGCCAGCGCGTTGCAAGACGTCCAGCAGGTTTTCATAAGGGATGTCGTTTTTGGCGTTCGCCTCGCGTCCCAAATGCGAAAACATGCAAGGCACCGAGACTTGGGTGTTGGTGCCGCAGGAGGTCACATTGGAAAAATAAGCCAGCTCCCCACTGCCTTGCAGTTGGCGCAGCTGTGGTGTGGTGTCGCGCTCGTAGCCACCCAAGCCGAAGTTGGCAGCACGCACGGTTTCACCCACCACCAGCACGATCAGCGGCGACTTTTTCGACGCCCCTGAGGCCTGAACCAAAGAGGCGTCCTCCCCGATGGTCTGCAAGGGCATGCGGGCCTGCGTGGTCTGCCCCACTACCAAGCGAGTGCTGGCATAAATGGTGTTGAAGGGGTTGAGCATGTAGCGCAGGGATTTGTGGTTGCGCATGGTCGAAGCCAGATCCTGGAAAGAGGCCCAGATCACCACCAGCATGAGCAGCAGAGCCAAACCCGCCAGGCC
>JANQXJ010000156.1 GCA_030729445.1 Limnohabitans sp.
GGTGCTGGATTTGTGATCAGAGTTTTTTGACCAGGACCTGGCTCTTGCGGTCCCAGTTGTACTTGCGTTTGCGGGCCTCTGGCAGCCAGTCCGGGTCGACCTGCGCAAAACCGCGCTTGATGAACCAGTGCATGGTGCGGGTGGTGAGCACAAAAATGCTTTTGAGGCCCATGGCGCGGGCGCGTTGCTCGATGCGCTTGAGCACCTTTTCGCCATCGCCCTGACCTTGTGACTGGGGCGACACGGTGAGCGCCGCCATCTCGGCCGTTTTGGCTTCGGGGTAGGGGTAGAGCGCGGCGCAGGCAAAGATCACACCGTCGTGGTCGATGATGGTGTAGTGGTCGATGTCGCGCTCGATCTCGGTGCGGTCGCGCTTGACCAAGGTACCGTCTTTCTCAAACGGCTCGATCAACTGCAAGATGCCGCCAACGTCATCTGAGGTGGCCTCACGCAGTTCTTCGAGTTTTTCATCGACCACCATGGTACCGATGCCGTCGTGCACATAAATTTCCAGCAGCAAAGCGCCATCCACCGCAAAGGGCAAGATGTGCGAGCGCTCCACGCCTTCTTCGCAAGCTTTGACGCAGTGCTGCAGGTAAAAGCCGATGTCGGTCGGCTCGGTGGGCGTGGGGAGGGATGCCAGCAACTGCTTGGCCGCAGCCAGAGGCAGCTCGGTGTCGATCGGATTGTCTTCGCTGGCCGGCTCGGCGGGCTGCATGCGGATGCCCGGGATTTCGGTCACAAAAATCAGTTTGTCGGCCTGCAATTCAGCGGCCACGCTGGTGGCCACTTCTTCCATCGTCAGGTTGAAGGCCTCGCCCGTGGGCGAGAAGCCAAAAGGCGAGAGCAGCACCATCGCGCCCATGTCGAGGGTTCGCATGATGCCGTCCACATCCACCTTGCGCACCAAGCCTGAGTGGATGAAGTCCACCCCGTCCACAATGCCCACAGGCCGCGCTGTGATGAAGTTGCCCGAAATCACCCGCACCGTGGAGCCCGCCATGGGCGTGTTGGGCAGCCCCTGGCTGAAGGCGGCTTCGATCTCGTACCGCAATTGGCCCGCAGCCTCTTGGGCGCAGTCGAGCGCCACGCTGTCGGTGATGCGGATGCCGTGTGAGTACTTGGGCGTGTGGCCCTTGGCGGCCAGCTGTTCATTGACTTGCGGGCGAAAGCCGTGCACCAGCACAATCTTGACGCCCATGCTCTGAATCAGCGCCAGGTCTTGCGCCAAGTTTTGCAGTTTGCCCGCCGCAATGGCCTCGCCCGCAATGCCCACCACAAAAGTCTTGCCCCGGTGCATGTGGATGTAGGGCGCTACCGACCGGAACCAGGGCACGAAGGTGAAGTTGAAAACTGTGGACATGGGCGGCGAAGGTGCGGTGAAAGGGCTGCGAAAGTGGCAGGGTGCGCGGGACTGGGATAATCCAACGCTGTTATTGCCTTGATTTTCACAGAAGTTTCCGCCTTGTCTGACACCCCCCTCCAAATCGAGTTTCCCGAAGGCCTGCCGGTCTCGGCCCGCCGTGACGAAATCATGGCCGCCATGGACCAGCACCAGGTCATCATCGTGTGCGGCGAAACCGGCTCGGGCAAGACCACGCAGCTGCCCAAAATTGCGCTGATGCTGGGGCGCGGCAAGCTCAATGCCAAGCCGGGCGAACGCGCCCGCCTGATCGGCCACACCCAGCCCCGGCGCATTGCGGCCAGCTCGGTGGCCAAGCGCATTGCGGAGGAATTAAAGACCCCGCTGGGAGAGGTGGTGGGTTTTAAGGTGCGGTTTCAGGACCGTTTGAGCAAAAACGCCTCGGTCAAGTTGATGACCGACGGCATTTTGTTGGCCGAAACCCAGACCGACCCGCTGCTGCAGGCCTACGACACCATCATCATCGACGAGGCCCACGAGCGCAGCCTGAACATCGACTTTTTGCTGGGTTACCTGCGTCAAATATTGCCGCGCCGCCCGGACCTCAAAATCGTGGTCACCTCGGCCACCATCGACGCCGACCGCTTTGCCAAACACTTTGCGTCCCGCAACGGCCCGGCCCCGGTCATCATGGTGTCTGGCCGCACCTTCCCGGTGGAGCAGCGCTACCGCCCGTTTGAAGAATCCCGCGACTATGGCCTGAATGACGCGATTGCCGATGGCGTGGACGAACTTTGGCAAGGTGGGGCAGGGGGCGACATCCTGATCTTTTTGCCCGGCGAGCGCGAAATTCGCGAAGCCGCCGACCACCTGCGCAAGCACCTGGCGCACCAGCCGCTCACGCGCAACGCCGAGGTGCTACCACTCTTTGCCCGCCTGTCGCAGGCTGAGCAAGACCGGATTTTTGAAGCGTCCAACGGCCGCCGCATCGTGCTGGCCACCAACGTGGCCGAAACATCGCTCACGGTGCCCGGCATTCGTTACGTGATCGACGCGGGCACGGCGCGGGTCAAACGCTACAGCCTGCGCAGCAAGGTCGAACAGCTGATGGTCGAGCCGATCAGCCAAGCCGCGGCCAACCAGCGTGCGGGCCGCTGCGGCCGCGTGGCCAACGGCATCTGCATTCGCCTGTACGACGACAAAGACTTTGCGGGCCGCCCGCGCTTTACCGATCCGGAAATCTTGCGCTCGTCTTTGGCGGGCGTGATCTTGCGCATGAAGTCGCTGCACCTGGGTGTGGTGGAAGACTTCCCGTTCATCGAAGCACCGTCCAAGCGGGCCATCACCGACGGCTACCAACTGCTGGCCGAGCTGGGTGCGGTGGACGACGACAACGAACTCACCCCCATCGGCCAAGAGCTCGCCCGCCTGCCGCTGGACCCGCGTGTGGGCCGCATGATTTTGGAAGCCCGTGGCCGCGAAGCGCTCGACGAAGTGCTGGTGATCGCCAGCGCCATGAGCGTGCAAGACGTGCGCGACCGTCCCATGGACGCCCAGGCCCAGGCCGACCAGCAACATGCCAAGTTTGACGACGACAAGAGCGAGTTCACCGGTTACCTGAAGTTGTGGAAATGGATTCACGACGCCCGAGGCGGCCACGGCACCGACCACAAGCTGAGCAACCGCCAATACGAACAGCTGCTGCGCCAGAATTTCGTCAACATCCGCCGGGTGCGCGAGTGGCGCGACACCCACACCCAGCTGCTCACGGTGGTGACCGAACACAAGTGGCGCATCAACACGCAGCCCGCGAGCTACGAGCAATTGCACCTGTCCATGCTGGCGGGTCTGCTGGGCAACGTGGGCTACAAGCTCGAAGATGAGGACGCCTATCTGGGCGCACGCGGCATCAAGTTCCACAAACACCCCGGTGCGCACCTGAGCAAAAAGCCCGGTCGCTGGATCGTTGTGGCCGAGTTGGTCGAGACCACACGTCTGTTTGGCCGGGGCATTGCGGCCATCGAGCCGCAGTGGCTGGAGCAAGTCGGTGCGCACCTGCTGCGCAAACAAGTACTCGACCCGCATTGGGAAAAGAAGTCCGCCGAAGTGGTGGCGCTGGAGCGGGCCACGCTTTATGGCCTGGTGGTCTACAGCGGGCGGCGCACGGCCTACAGCCGGGTGGACCTGCACGGCGCCCGCGACATTTTCATTCGCGAAGCGCTGGTGGGCGACCAGTGGGAGACCAAGCTGCCATTCTTGACCGCCAACCACAAGATGATTGCCAAGGTCGAAGAGCTGGAACACAAGTCACGCCGCCAAGACGTGCTGGTGGATGACGAGCTGATCTACGCTTTTTACGACCAGCAGATTCCGCCTGAAGTGTGCAGCGGTCGCCTGCTGGAAGACTGGTACCGCCATGAGAGCACCAAGCAGCCACGCCTCTTGCTGCT
>JANQXJ010000157.1 GCA_030729445.1 Limnohabitans sp.
CCGGCAGAAATGTTGCCGATCTTTTGCTCGAAATTGACCTCGAAGTAGCGCTCAATGCTGGCAATGGCCTGAGCGCGGTCCTCTTTGTTCAGCTCAATCGGCATGGCCACAGATCAGCCAATTTCGGCAATCATCTCGATCTCGACACAAGCGCCCATGGGGATTTGCGCCACGCCAAAGGCGCTGCGGGCATGTGCGCCCACTTGTGGGCCGAAGACTTGGCCCAGCAGTTCACTGCAGCCGTTGGTGACCAGGTGTTGTTCGGTGAAGTCGCCGGTCGAGTTGACCAGGCTCATCACTTTGACAATGCGCTTGACCTTGTTCAAGTCACCCACAGCCGCGTGCAGCGTGCCCATCAGGTCAATCGCCACGGCGCGTGCGGCTTGCTGGCCTTCGACGGTGGTGATGTTTTTGCCCAGCTGCCCGGCCCAGACTTTGCCATCTTTTTTAGCGATGTGGCCTGACAGAAAAACAAGGTTGCCGCTTTGCACAAAGGGCACATAGGCTGCGGCTGGCACGGCCACGGGGGGCAGCTCGATGTTCAGGGCTTTGAGTTGGTCGTAAACGCTCATGGGGGTGGTCTCGCTCGCAAGTTGAGGGTGGAGGCCTGCAGCAGCAGGCGATGCAAAAAACACATTGTCGCCGAAGGTGCCTGTGAATGGCCGCTGTCTTTAGATGATCAGATCACACGTCCAAAGGGGCCACTGTGACAGCCACCTCGAGGGTGTGCGAGCCACCGCCTTGCAACACGCCACGCAGAGGCGAAACATCGGCAAAATCGCGGCCCACAGCCAAGCGCACATAGTCCTCGCCCGGGCTGGCCAGGCCGCAGCGGTCGTTGGTCGGGTCCAGGTCGAACCAGCCAAGGCTAGCGTGGCTGGCCAGCTCGGGCAGGTACACCGAAGCCCAAGCGTGAGAGGCGTCGCTACCCACCAAGCGGGGCTGGCCCGGTGGCGGCTGGGTGAGCAGGTAGCCGCTCACGTAGCGGGCGGGCAAGCCCAGCGAGCGCAGGCAAGCCACGAGGATGTGGGCAAAGTCCTGGCAAACCCCTCGTTTGTTGTGCAGCGCCTCAAGAGCCGGGGTGTTGATGTCGGTGCTGGCCGTTTCGTACTGGAAATCGCGGTGCATGTGGGCCGTGAGGGCCTGGGCTGCTTGCATGAGCGAGCGGCCGGGCGTGAAACAGCTTTGTGCATAGGCCTCAAAGGCGGTGTGCACCGGCGCATGGTGCGAGCCAAAGACCAAACCCGCATGCACATCACCGGCTTGGCCACCCCGGTAGCGGAAATGCTCACGCACGGCTTCCCAGCTTTGCTGGGCACTGGTCGGGGAGCTTGGGGCGATGGTGCGGGTCTCGACCTCGGTGTAGGCCCGCACGCTCAGGCCCTCGTGGGGGTGTGTCAAAGCCCAATAAGCGCGGTGGTTCAAAAAGGCGTCGATGCTGTGCTGTACCGAAGCCTCAGGCGAGATCTGCATCGTGTGGTGCAGCACGGTTTGGCAGGGTGTGTCGGCCGCTTGCAGGTGGGCGACATGCTGCGCGGTTTGCACCGAGGGGTTGTAGCGGTATCGGGTGTCGTGCGTGATGGCCAGGCGCATGGTGTGTATTGTCCCTATCCCTTGTGCCTTGAACTTCCAGCGCCCACGCTGTAGCGGGCTTCGCCGCTGTGCGTGAAAAACAGGCTGCACAGCTGGTCCGAAACCTCGCGTGCAGCGCTTTGGCATTGGCCGAGTGTGGCTTGCAGGGGCAGGGGCTGACTCACCACAGGGGCGGCGGTGCTCGAACTCGCCCCACCTGAGGCTTCCAAGGGCCACAAGGCCTCGGGCCGCAACTCGATCAGCGCGGGCAGGCGCTCCGCCAGGGGCAAAGTCGCCCCATCGGCCAGGTGGCCCATGCGTTTCAAGCGAGATCGCAAGGTGTGCGCCACCCAGCCCAGCGAGCGGGGGTTGTCCGGGTCCGTCACCAGCAGGTCCATCAGGGCTTGGGGGGTGCGGCTTTGCTGGTACTGGGCATGAAAGCTGATGGTGCTGTCAAACAAGTCGAGCACGGCGTCAAACCCGGCTTGCTCTTCGATCAGGCCGAGCTGCACGGCTTCGCTCAGGGCATGCGACAAAAACTCCAGCCGCTCAATGTGGCGGCCCATGGAGAGCAAACGCCATCCGTCGTCGCGGCTCATGCGGTCGGTTTGTGCGCCGGTGAGGGCGGCCAGCATCTGGCTGGTGTCGGCCAAAAGCCGCTGCACCGCCACGGTGTCGGGCAGGGCGTCTGGCGCGGGCTGGGACGTGACGTGTGTTTTGACCCACTGGAAAAAGCGTGATTCGGCCTGTTCCAGCAAGCGCCAGTGCTCGGGTGAAAGGCGCTCGCGCACCGAAGCCGCGGCCAAGCGCACCGCTCGCAAGTTGAAGCCCACGCTGGTGGCCAGTTCCTGGTCCCACAAACCAGCGATCAAGGAACGCTCGAAAACGCGGTGTGCTTGCGCTGCAGCAGGCACACCGGCCCGCACCAGGCCGTGGCGTGTGGCCATGCGGGAGATGAAGTTCAGCAAACAGGGCAGGTTCTGGTTTTCGCTGCCCAGAATTTCCAGGCTCAGGCGCACCAGGCGCAGGGTGTTTTCGGTGCGCTCGGTGTAGCGGCCCATCCAGAACAGGTTTTCTGCGGCGCGGCTGGTGACCAGGCGTTGGCGCTGAGCCACGGCGTCACTGGCGGCCGGGATGCTGGTGGAGGACGGTACAGGCGGTGTCGACGGGGTAGGTGTTGGTGTTGGTGTTTGCACCCACACGTCGGCGCTGGAGCCGCCGCGCTGCATCGAGGCGATGCCGTCGCTTGTTCCCAGCCGGGCCAGACCGCCGGGCAAAACCTGCCAGCCGCCTTGGGCATCGACCACTGCAAACACGAGCAGCACCACCGGGCGCGACGCGATGCTGGAGGCGCCATCGGGGCCGGTTTGCCAAGTGGGCTGGTGCGACAGCGGCAACCACGACTGCAGGGTGTGGGCGTCGGGGTCGCGTGCGATGCGCTGGGCCCATTCGGCTTGTTCTTGCCGCGAGAGGCGTTGGCCCAGCACCGGCTCAAAACTGTGGCGGTCGGTGTGGTGGGGGTAGGTGGGTTTGATCACACAACCCGCGATGCGCGGCAGCACGTCTTGCAGCGCTGCGGCTTCACCGCACCACCAGCTGGGGATGGCGGGCAGTCGCAGTTCTTGCCCCAAAAGTTCCCGCGCCAGGCCGGGCATGAAGCCCAATAAAGCGTTCGACTCCAAAAAGCCCGAGCCGGGCGTGTTGGCCACCAACACGTTGCCGCTGCGCACCGCTTGCAGCAGGCCGGGCACGCCCAGCGTGGAGTCGGCCCGCAGCTCCAGCGGGTCCAACCAGTCGTCGTCCACCCGCTTGAGCAAGCCGTGCACCGGCTGCAGGCCTTGCAGGGTTTTGAGGTACAACTTTTGGTCACGTACCGTCAGGTCGTTGCCCTGCACCAGGCTCAGGCCCAAATAGCGGGCCAGATACGCGTGTTCAAAATAGGTTTCGTTGTTAGGCCCGGGCGTGAGCAGGGCGATGTGCGCCGAGGCACCTGCCGGGCTGCGGGCCTTGATGCCGTCGATCAGGGTGCGGTAAGTGTTCGCCAGGCGCTGCACCGGAAACGCCTCAAAGGCCTGCGGAAACAGACGCGAGATGATTTGCCGGTTTTCGATCAGGTAGCCCAGGCCCGAAGGCGCTTGGGTGCGCTGCGACAGCAACCACCAACAGCCGTCTGGCCCACGCGCCAGGTCAAACGCGGCCAAGGACAAATAGCGACCACCCACCGGGGCCACAC
>JANQXJ010000158.1 GCA_030729445.1 Limnohabitans sp.
CCCGAGGTGGAGGCGGTGATCGTGGGCGTCGTTGACGGCGTGGTGGTGCGTGTGTTCAACGACCGGGGCACTTACCACTGCAAAGCGCGGGTGAACCAGCGTGCCCGACCCGGTGTGGTCAATGGCTTGGGCATTTGGTGGCGCAAGCTGGGTCTGAACGGCACCAACGTGAACGAGCTGACCAGCCAGCATTTGACCGATTTGGGCCGAGCGCCCGTGTTTTACGATTGCCTGGTCGAGGTGGCACCAGACGCCGCCTTGGCACCCCAATCCATTTTGAAAGCCCCACATGCCTGAGCTGAAGATTGAACGCGAACACACCTTGGGTCTGGCGGGCGCTCGTGCGGTGGCCGAGCGCTGGTGCGAGCAAGCCGAGCAGGAGTGGGGCATGAGCTGCGAGTCAGAGCCCGGTGAGGATGTTGACCTCATGCGCTTTGCCCGCAGCGGGGTGAGTGGCGAGCTGAAGGTGACAGAAACCCGGTTTGATCTGCAGCTGAAACTGGGTTTTTTGCTGGGGGCCTACAGCGGCAAGATTGAGCAAAAAATCAAGGCCAACCTGGACGAGTTGCTGGGGCCTGCCTCAGCTGCTGGGTGAAGGGTGCGCACCCGGCCATGGCGTGGCTGGGGGCTCTGCTGGCTTCAAGGCAAATCTGTATTCACCTCAGCGATGGGGGAAGTGCGTGGCCCCACGGTCCCCAATCGGGCTTTGAGTGACTGCGGTTGGCGCGTCAAGATGGCGGCGTAGTTGGTGGTGTTGGAGAGCACCTTCTTGACGTAGTCGCGCGTTTCCAAAAAGGGGATGTTCTCCACCCAGATGGCCGCATCCAGCACAGGGCCGTTGCGCCATGCGCGTGGTCGGCCAGGTCCCGCGTTGTAGGCGGCTGTGGCCATGGGCATGGAGCCTTCAAAATCATCCAGCACCAGTTTCAGATAGCCGGTGCCAATGGCCACATTCACTTCACGGTCGGTGATTTGGTCTGGGGTGAAGTGGGTCAAGCCGATTTTTCTGGCCGTCCATTTGGCGGTGGCGGGCATGACCTGCATCAGACCCGAAGCCCCCACATGTGAGCGGGCATCCATGATGAAACGGCTTTCCTGGCGGATCAGGCCGTACACATAAGCCGGGTCGAGCCGGATGTCGCCAGCGCGGCGCACCACCGTCTCGCGCAGCGGCATAGGGTAGCGCTGGTCAAAGTCGATGACGTCCTGGGTGCGCTCGCTGGTGTTGATGCAGCGGTCCCACACTTGTCGCTGGCAAGCCAGGTCTGCCGCAGCCAGCAGCTCGCGGTCGTTCATGCCGCCGGGCATGTGCAAGGTGGTGCTGTAGTTCCATTCCCGGTTGCCTTCGGGGCGCAGACCGATCTGGATGGCGTTCAGGGCGCGTTGCAAGCCGGGGTTAGTCAGGGCAGCTGCTTTTTCTTGAGGGGTGAGCGCTGTGGGGCGATCAGGCACGGTGATGGCCTGGCCCAGGTCTTCCAGCGCCAATTGCTCATAAAACCCGCGCACGTTGGCGATCTGGCGCAACAGGCTTTGGCCTTCTTGACGCTGGGCTTCGTTCTGGGCCGTACTCAGCAGGGCACGTGCACGCCAATAGACCCAGGTTGGGTTTTTGCGGGCGTCGGCGCTCATGGCCTGGGTGGCGCTCAGCACCTGTGGCCATTGGCCTTGGCGCAAGGCGGCACGCACTTTCCAGGCCAGCAGGTCGTCGTTCAGGTCGCTGTCTTTTTGCACTTTGGCAAAGTGGTGGATGGCGTTGTCCTGCAGTTTTTGGGCGGCTTGTTTGCCAATCACGCCCCACGTCCAGTTGCGCTCTTCAGGGCTCAGCTGAATGGCCCAGCGCTTGCTGAGCAAATCCGCGGCTTGGTCCGGGTCTTTTGCGGCCAACCGAATCAGGGCCAGCACGGCCAGCTCTTTGCGGCTGCGGGTGACGGCCAAGATGCGTTTTTCCAGATATTTGGCCGGGTCCGCGTGGATCAGGTTCACTTGCTCGGACAAGCGGGGCGCCTCGATGTCAACGGCCACTTTCGCCGCGCGGGGGCGGTTGGCGTCCATGGCGATGCGGGCTTTGCGCCACAGGTCCAGCGCCTGGATTTGACGGCCCGAGTGCAGGTGCTCGGCCACGTAAGCGCAGCCGTCATCGGGCTCGCGCTGCGCATACCAAAGCCGCAGCGCTTCTTCGGCCACATCCGCTTTGCTGTTCATGGCTTCGGTGGCCAGGGCGTAGCATCGCACCTCGCGGTCGTCACGCATGCGATAGCGTGGGTATTCGGCGGTGAAAGTGGCCCAATCGCGGCGCTTGCCCAACTGCAGCAGCCATTCGTTGCGCAGGCGGTCTTCGTAGTAGCTGCCCGCGTAGGTGTTCAAAAAACTGCGGACTTCAGCGCTGGAGGCGGTGTCCAGGCGGGCCCGCATGTCCCAATAGGCGGCCAGGGGCTCCAGCACATGGCCACGGGCCTGGGGCAGCAGGGCAGACAGCCGGTTGGCGTCTTTTTTTCGGAAGGCTTGGTGCATCTCCAGCAGCACCTCGTCGCCTCGGTTTTGGGCCTGGGCAGACCCGCCCCACAGGCCTGTCATGGCGATGGCGCTCAGCAGTGTCAAAATGCATCTGAATTTCATGGGTTGATTATGGACAAAGCCGAAGCAAAACGTGCCTTGAGAAAAGCCTTGGTGGAAGAAAGGTTGAACCTGCCGGACCGCTTGGCGCGGGCCGAAGCCTTGCAGCGCGTGATGCGCATTTGGTTGTTTGACCGCCCAGACACGGTCATTGGTGCGTATTGGCCCATCAAGGGGGAGTTTGACCCGTTGCCCGCCTTGCACCGCTGGAAAGAAGACGGCGAGCTGCACGGCGAGCCCCAACGTCGCCAAATTGGTCTGCCGGTGGTCAACAAACAGCACAAAACCCTGACCTTCCACACCTGGTACCCCGGCTGCCCGATGGAAGAGGATGCTTACGGCATTCCCAAGCCCAAGGACACCGAGGTCATCGTGCCCACCTTGTTGTTTGTGCCCTGTGTGGGCTACGGCATTGGCGGCTACCGCCTGGGTTATGGCGGCGGCTTTTACGACCGCACGCTGGCGACGCTGCAACCCAAACCTTTCACGGTGGGCCTGGGCTACACCCACGGTTTTCTGGACGATCTGGAGCCCGAAGACCACGATGAGCCGCTCGATGCGATCCTGAACGACAACGGGGTGGTGTGGCCGGTTTGAGGTCTGAACGTCATGGCAAGACCCAAATCCGCAACCCACGACATCAAGCGCGACGCGATCCTCGACATCGCTGCGCAATGCTTTGCCCAACGCAGTTATCCGGCTGCCAGCATGAACGAGATCGCCGCGGCCTGCGGCACCTCCAAGGCGCGGCTGTACCACTACTACGACAGCAAAGAGGCGATTTTGTTTGACCTGCTCGACCGCCACACCCAGCGCCTGCTGGCGGTGATCGCACAAACCGAGGCCAACGCCCAGCGCAAGGATCTGAACGACCGGGCCACCCTGCACGAACTGGTGCGGGCTTTTTTGCAGGAGTACGAAACCTCCGCCACCCGGCATGCGGCGCTGCTCAATGACACGCAGTTTTTGAGCGATGTGCCCGATCTGGCTCTGGGCTCAGGACCTGTGTCGCCACGTGAACTCATCTTGAACCGCCAGCGCGACATCGTGGCCGCGATGACCCGGTTCATGAAACGAGCCTACCCCGAGCGGTTGACCCCCACCAACCAGACGGCGCTGACCATGATGCTGCTGGGCATGATCAACTGGACCTTCACTTGGTTGCGACCGGGCGGGCCGATCAG
>JANQXJ010000159.1 GCA_030729445.1 Limnohabitans sp.
GACTTCGAAAAAGCCAAGGACAAGATCCTGATGGGCCCCGAGCGCAAGAGCATGGTCATGCCCGAGGAAGAGCGCCGCAACACGGCTTACCACGAAGCAGGTCACGCGCTCATTGGCAATTTGCTGCCCAAGTGTGATCCGGTGCACAAGGTCACCATCATTCCCCGTGGCCGAGCTCTGGGCGTGACGATGAGCTTGCCTGAGAAAGACCGCTACAGCTACGACAAGGAGTTCATGCTCAACCAGATCAGCATGCTGTTTGGTGGGCGGATTGCCGAAGAGGTCTTCATGAACCAGATGACCACCGGTGCCAGCAACGACTTCGAGCGGGCCACCTCCATTGCCCGCGACATGGTCATGCGTTATGGCATGACCGATGCACTTGGGCCGATGGTCTATGCTGAAAACGAAGGTGAAGTGTTCTTGGGCCGCTCGGTCACCAAAACAACCAACATGAGCGAGTCCACCATGCAAAAGGTGGACTTGGAAGTGCGCCGCATCATCGACGAGCAGTACAGTCTTGCACGTCGTTTGATTGAGGAACACAGTGCCCAGATGCACGCGATGGCCAAGGCCTTGCTCGAGTGGGAAACCATCGACAAAGATCAGATCGCCGACATCATGGCAGGCCGTGATCCTTTGCCTCCCAAGGACTGGACACCCCGCACTCCACCTACAGATGGCGGCCAGGGCGGCGGGACACCCTCGGTTCAACCGGAACCTGCCACCACAGCGGCTTGATTTTTCAAGCACTGTTCAATCAACGGGGCCGTCTGGCCCCGTTTTTCATGGAAGCCAGCTGATGGACCCTCAACTTCATCGCCCCGATGCCCCTTTGCGTTGGCAAACCACACGTTTTGATTTGGACCTGTCTCGGCCCCAAATCATGGGCATCGTCAACCTGACGCCAGACTCTTTTTCCGATGGTGGGCAATGCTTTGACACCGCTGCTGCCTTGCGCCACGCGGAGCAACTGTTGCGCGATGGCGCCGATATTCTGGATGTGGGCGCAGAGTCCACACGTCCGGGCGCGGAGGTGGTGCCACTGGCGCAGGAGCTGGCCCGGCTGGCGCCTTTTTTGCGAGAGGCGGTGCGTTGGCAGGTTCCCATCTCCGTGGACACGTACAAGCCCGAAGTGATGCAATCCGTGCTGGATGGTGGGGTGGACATCATCAACGATGTTTGGGCCTTGCGCCAACCAGGGGCTGAGCAGGTGGTGGCCGCCCATCCGGCCTGCGGTGTTTGCCTGATGCACATGCACCGTGACCCACAGACCATGCAAACCGAACCCATGACGGGCGACGTCTTGAGTGCAGTGGAAACTTTTTTGCGTGAGCGCTTGGACACACTGCTGAGCTTGGGCGTGTCTTTGTCCCGATTGGTGGTGGATCCCGGCATTGGTTTTGGCAAAACGGTGGCGCAAAATTTCCAATTGCTCGCGTTCCAGGCCGATTTGTTAGGTTTGGGCTGCCCCGTTCTGGCGGGTTGGTCCCGAAAGTCGGCGTTGGGTGCAGCACTTTCCCATGATGGGCAAGCACCAGCGCCTGCACAGCGGCAAGTGGCCAGTGTGGCGGCAGCCCTTTTGGCGGTTGAACGTGGGGCCTCGGTGGTGCGGGTGCACGATGTCAAAGAAACCGCCGAGGCCATTCAGATTTGGCGCACCATGCATCAGCACGCTGGAGCGTGATGAGACACGAAGTGTCCGATGGACACAGCGATCAGCGTTGGGTTGGAGGGCTAAAATCCACACCCTTATTAAAAAAATCAGGAGTTTTCATGGCGCGGCAATATTTCGGCACAGATGGCATCCGTGGCACAGTCGGTCAGAGTCCCATCACCCCCGATTTCATTCTGCGGTTAGCGCATGCCGTTGGCCGAGTGTTGAAGGCGCAGGAAGCCCATCCGACCGTATTGATTGGCAAAGACACCCGCATCTCAGGCTACATGCTCGAAAGTGCATTGGAGTCGGGCTTCAATTCTGCGGGTGTCGATGTGGTGTTGCTGGGGCCAGTGCCGACACCTGCGGTGGCTTACTTGACGCGTGCACAGCGTGCATCCTTGGGGGTGGTGATCAGCGCGAGCCACAACCCGTTTGCAGACAACGGCATCAAGTTCTTCAGTGCCCAAGGACAAAAGTTAACGGATGCTTGGGAAGAGGCTGTGGAGGCGGCTTTGTTGGAAGACCCCGTCTGGGTGGATTCTGCTGCTTTGGGCAAAACCCGGCGTCTGGACGATGCAGCAGGCCGGTACATTGAGTTTTGCAAGAGCACTTTCTCAAACGATCTGACCCTTAAGGGCCTGAAAATCGTGGTGGACGCAGCGCATGGCGCGGCCTATCAAATCGCGCCCAAGGTGTTTCATGAATTGGGTGCAGAGGTCATTGCCATGGGTTGTTCTCCCGATGGTTTGAACATCAACAAAGGCGTCGGGGCCACCCATCCTGAAGCCTTGGTCCAGGCTGTCAAGGACCACCGGGCTGATTACGGCATTGCCCTGGATGGGGATGCCGACCGCCTGCAGTTTGTGGACGCGACCGGGCGTCTCTTTAATGGCGATGAGTTGCTGTACCTCATGGTCGCAGACCGCCTGGCCCGTGACGAAGCTGTGCCAGGAGCTGTCGGCACTTTGATGACCAACTTGGCGGTGGAGGTGGCGCTCAAGCAGCGCGGCGTCCAGTTTGTTCGGGCCAAAGTGGGTGACCGGTATGTGCTGGAGGTGTTGCACGACAAAGGCTGGCTTCTGGGCGGTGAGGGTTCGGGCCACTTGCTGGCCCTGGACAAGCACACCACCGGTGACGGCCTGGTCAGTGCACTGCAGGTTTTGCAGGCCTGTGTGGGCAGCGGCCAGACCATGGCGCAGTTGCTGGAGGGCATCACGCTGTTCCCTCAAACCCTGATCAATGTGCGCTTGAAGCCCGGTTTCGACTGGCAAGTCCACCAGCCTTTGTGGGACGCCACGCGTGCCGCAGAGGCCGAGTTGGCCGATTCGGGGCGGGTGTTGATCCGGGCCAGCGGGACGGAGCCACTGGTTCGTGTCATGGTCGAAGCTCGGGATGCCAACCAGGCCAGAGCGTGCGCTGAACGCATCGCAGCCACTCTGGCTTGAAGACTTTATTCAGTAAATCAAGCGCTCAGGTTTGATTTCCTGAAGGATCGTGGTCGCGATCTCTTCGATCGATTTGGTCGTGGTCGACAGCCATCGGATGCCGGAGCGGCGCATCATGGCTTCGGCTTCTGAGACCTCCATGCGGCAGTTTTCAATGCTCGCGTAGCGTGAATTGGGCCTGCGCTCGGCGCGGATCTCGGCCAATCGGTCCGGGTGAATGCTCAGACCAAAGATTTTTTGGCGGTGCGGCACCAAGGCGGGGGGCAATTGCCTACGGTCAAAATCTTCCGGAATCAGAGGGTAGTTGGCCGCTTTGAGGCCATGTTGCATGGCCAGGTACAAACTGGTCGGGGTTTTGCCGCTGCGACTCACGCCGACCAAAATCACCTCAGCGGACTCCAAGTCGCGGTTGGATTGACCATCGTCATGCGCCAGTGAGAAGTTGATGGCCTCGATGCGATCGTGGTATTCCTTGCTTTTGCTGACATCCGAAAAACGACCCACCCGGTGGTGCGACTTGATGCCGAGCTCGGCTTCCAGCGGGTTGACGAAGGTGCCAAACATGTCGAGCAACATGCCTTGGCAGTGTTCTTGCAGCACTTTGAGCACGTCCATGTTCACCAAGGTGGTGAACACAATGGGTTTGGTCCCCTCTGTTTCTGCCGTGTGGTTGATCTGCCGGACCGCTTGGTGCGCTTTGTCGATGGTGTCGGTGAAGGGCAATCGCACATGGCGTGACTTCATGTCGAACTGGGCAAGAATGGCGTTGCCAAAAGTCTCGGCTGTGATGCCGGTGCCGTCAGAGACGAAAAATACAGTGCGTTTGGGCATGCTTGTAATTTATTTCAAATGACGGGGTCAACAAGACCCCTAAAATCAGTCAATTATCCACAGCTGTTCGCTCGGGGTTCCATCAAAAGAACAACAAAACCCTGCGCAGCGCTCTGGAGCCCGGTTTTAACTTTGGAGCTTTAGCATGTCTGACCTTTTTAACGAGACCGCCTTGGTCGTTCCCTTTGAGCTGTTGCGCATGACCGACGTCGAGTCGGTCGGTGGCAAAAACGCCAGCTTGGGGGAGATGATTTCCCAGCTGCCTTCGGGCGTTCGGGTGCCCACGGGCTTTGCCACCACTGCCCACGCTTTTCGCCAGTTTTTGGCATTTGGCGGTTTGACCGAGCGCATCAATGCCCGTTTGGATGCTTTGGACACCGAGGACGTGCGTGCTTTGGCCGCAGCGGGGGCTGAAATCCGCGCCATGGTCGAGGCCCAGCCTTTCCCGGCCGATCTGGAGCAGGCCATTCGCGAAGCCTTTGTGCGCCTGCAGGGCAGCAACACCGAGGCTTCGTTTGCGGTGCGCTCCTCGGCCACCGCCGAAGACTTGCCCGACGCCTCTTTTGCCGGACAACAAGAGACTTTCTTGAATGTGGTCGGCATCGAGGACGTGCTGCACAAGATGAAAGAGGTCTTTGCCTCTTTGTACAACGACCGCGCCATCAGCTACCGCGTCCACAAAGGATTCGCGCATGCGGACGTGGCCTTGTCCGCTGGCGTGCAGCGCATGGTGCGCTCTGATCTGGGTGCGGCGGGCGTCATGTTCACCATCGACACCGAATCTGGTTTTGAAGACGTGGTGTTCATCACCTCCAGCTACGGCCTGGGCGAAACGGTGGTGCAGGGTGCCGTGAACCCCGACGAGTTTTATGTTCACAAACCCATGCTGGCCGCTGGCAAGCGCTGCGTGATCCGCCGTAATCTGGGCTCTAAGCTGATCGAAATGGTGTTCGCGAGCCCAGAAGAAAAAGCTGCCTCGGGCAAGCTGGTCAAAACCACCGACGTGCCCACCGAACTGCGCAACCGCTACAGCCTGACCGATGACGAGGTCGAGCAACTGGCCCGCTATGCGGTGGTCATCGAGCAGCATTACGGCCGACCCATGGACATCGAATGGGGCAAAGATGGCACCGACGGCTTGCTGTACATCTTGCAAGCCCGCCCTGAAACCGTGAAAAGCCAGGCCAAAGGAACGCCTGAGCTGCGTTACAAGCTCAAAGGTAAAAGCACCATCCTGGCCGAGGGCAGGGCGATTGGCCAAAAGATCGGCACCGGGCCGGTGCGCTTGGTGCACAACATCAGCGAAATGGACAAGGTTCAGGCCGGCGATGTGCTGGTGACGGACATGACCGACCCCAACTGGGAGCCGGTGATGAAGCGTGCCAGCGCCATCGTCACCAACCGGGGCGGGCGCACGTGCCACGCCGCCATCATTGCCCGCGAGCTGGGCATTCCGGCGGTGGTGGGTTGCGGCAATGCCACAGAGCAACTGACCGAAGGCACCTTGGTGACCGTGAGCTGCGCCGAGGGTGACACTGGCCACATTTACGACGGTTTGCTGGAAACTGAGATCAGCGAGATCCAACGCGGCGTGCTGCCCGAGATCAAAACCAAGATCATGATGAACGTGGGCAACCCCCAGCTGGCCTTTGACTTTGCCCAGCTGCCCAATGCCGGTGTGGGCTTGGCGCGTTTGGAATTCATCATCAACAACAACATTGGTGTGCACCCCAAGGCGATCTTGGATTACCCCGCCATCGATGCCGACTTGAAGAAAGCCGTTGAATCGGTGGCTCGTGGCCATGCGTCTCCTCGCGCTTTTTATGTGGACAAGGTGGCCGAAGGCGTGGCCAGCATCGCCGCCGCTTTCTGGCCCAAGCCGGTCATCGTGCGTTTGTCCGACTTCAAGAGCAACGAATACCGCAAACTGATCGGTGGCAGCCGATATGAACCGGAAGAAGAAAATCCGATGCTGGGTTTCCGAGGCGCTGCCCGTTACATCAGCGCAGACTTTGGCGAAGCCTTTGCCATGGAATGCGAAGCCCTCAAACGCGTGCGTGGCGAGATGGGCCTGACCAACGTGCAGATCATGGTGCCTTTTGTGCGCACTTTGGGTCAAGCCAAAAAGGTCACCCAGTTGCTGGCCAGTCAAGGCCTTCGCCGAGGCGAAGAGGGTCTCAAAGTGATCATGATGTGCGAGGTGCCCAGCAACGCCATTCTGGCCGAGCAGTTCCTCGAGTTCTTTGATGGCTTCTCGATCGGCTCGAACGACCTGACGCAGCTGACTTTGGGCCTGGACCGCGACTCCGGCATGGAGTTGCTGGCCGCTGATTTTGACGAGCGCGATCCGGCGGTCACCGCCTTGATCTCCCAAGCCATACAAGCCTGTTTGGCCCAGGGCAAATACATCGGCATTTGTGGCCAGGGTCCCTCAGACCATCCGGACTTTGCGCATTGGTTGATGGACCAGGGCATCAGCTCAATTTCGCTGAACCCTGACACCGTCATCGAGACCTGGACCAACCTGGGGCGCTGAGCCCGCAGCCCCCACATGATCAGGACCCTGCGATGAGCCAACCCGTGGATGTCGCCATGTCTTCGGCCTACCGCTGGCGATTGCACCGCAATGTTCTGATTTATGTGGGTTTTCTGCTGAGTTTGATCGCCGCTATGGCTTGGGCCGAGCGCTCAGGCCTGTCCCGCAACCTGATCGGGCCGATCTTTCTGTTCAGCACGGTGATGATCTATGCATTGATCGGCATTGCGGCCCGGACCACGGACGAGGAAGAGTATTACGTGGCTGGGCGCCGTATTCCGGCCATGTACAACGGCATGGCCACAGCGGCCGACTGGATGAGTGCGGCCTCGTTCATCAGTCTGGCGGGCGCACTGTACCTCCAAGGCTTTTCCGGCAGCGGCAACCAGCCCGGCGGATTGGCTTATGTGATGGGCTGGACAGGCGGGTTTTGTCTGGTGGCCTTGTTGATCGCGCCGCACTTGCGTGCCATGCGTTTGTACACTTTGCCCGATTACTTTGACCAGCGTTACGGTGGTCGCTGGCCGCGGGTGATCGCCGCGCTGGCCTCGGTGCTGTGTTCGTTCACTTATGTGGTGGCCCAGATCTACGGCATCGGTCTGATCGCTTCGCGACTGACGGGGGTGCAATTCGAAATCGGGATCTTGTTGGGTTTGGGCGGTGTCTTGTTGTGCTCTTTTTTGGGCGGGATGCGTGCCATCACCTGGACGCAAGTCGCGCAGTACATCATGCTGCTGCTGGCCTTTCTCATTCCGGTGTCCTGGCTGGCCTACAAACAATTGGGAAATCCTGTGGCGCCACTGGCTTACGGCTCTCAGCTTTCGGCCATCGCCAGCATCGAAAAGCGTTTGATGGATGACCCGGCCGAGCTGGAAGTGCGACGCGAATACGCCCAACGGGCCAAAATTTACGCTTCCCGCTTGCAGGATGTGGATGTGGCCATGGTCGATCTGCGTCAGGAACTGGAAGAAAAAATCCGCCTGCTCAAAGCCCAAGGCGCCGACTTTGCCACCATTGCCCAAGTGCGCCGCGACCTGCTGGCCGTGCCGAATGAAGCCGCTGCTGCACGCGAGTTGTGGACCCGAGCAATGCATGACAACTTGGAGCGTGCGAGGCCTTTGGGCGGTATGCCGCCCCACACCCTGGCTTTTACAGGGGAGCCCGATGGTGGGCTGGCCCAGGAAAAACTGTTCAACGAGTCGCGCCTGAATTTTCTGGCCCTGGTTTTTTGCCTGATGATTGGCACGGCAGGTTTGCCTCATCTCTTGACCCGTTTTTACACATCGCCCTCGGTGGCCGAAACACGCAGCTCGGTGGCTTGGTCTTTGTTTTTTATCGGGTTGATTTATTTGAGTGTGCCCGCCTTGGCGGTGTTGGTGAAGTTCGAGGTGCTCAACAACTTGGTGGGCAGCAGTTTTGCCGAGTTGCCCAGCTGGATGGCGCAATGGGCCCGTCTGGACTCGGCCTTGTTGGAGTTTTCAGACGTCAACGGTGATGGTGTTTTGCAATTGGGTGAACTCAAACTCGGAGCGGACATGATCATGCTGGCCACACCCGAATTGGGCGGAATGCCGTTTGTGGTGTCCGGTTTGGTGGCTGCTGGAGGCCTGGCTGCCGCTTTGTCGACCGCCGACGGTTTGTTGTTGACCATCAGCAACGCCTTGGTGCGAGATATTCGACCCAATGGCGGCAATGGCCCGAAGTCTTCAGAAGGTCGAGTGATCCTGTCCAAGTTCGCTTTGCTGGCCGTGGCCATGCTGGCGGCCGTGGTGGCCGCCTTCAAGCCCGCAGAAATCTTGGCCTTGGTGTCGGCATCTTTTTCGCTGGCCGCCTCGGCCTTCTTCCCGGGCATGGTGCTGGGCATGGCTTGGCCGCGTGTGCATCGTCCGGCGGTTGTGCTGGGCATGCTGTCTGGCTTGGGCGTGACCATTTATTACATGGTGGTCAATGCCCCGGGCTTGCGTCATTTTTGGGAGTTGGACCCTTATGGCGGCTTGTGGTGGGGTATTCAGCCCTTGTCTGCAGGTGTTTTTGGCGTTCCAGTGGGTTTTGCTGTCATGGTACTTGCCACCTGGCTGATCCCCCATCGCCTGATCGGCCAAAACCAGCGTTCACAGTCTTCCACGGCCGAGCCGCCTAGCAGCTATCCGGGGCTGTGATCTTCAGGCTATAATCTGAGGCTTCGCCTTGCTGCACCCCGTCAGACGCTGGGGGCAGCTATTCCAACCATTTGGGTTAACCTCAAGGAGTCTCAATGCGTCATTACGAAATCATTTTGCTGATCCACCCCGATCAGTCTGAGCAAGTGCCAGCCATGCTGGAGCGCTACAAAGGCATGATCACTGCCGGCGGTGGCAGCATCCACCGTGTGGAAGACTGGGGCCGCCGTCAATTGGCTTACCAGATCAACAAGCTGGGCAAAGCCCACTACCTGTGCGTGAACATCGAAGCCGACCAAGCGGTCATGGCTGAACTCGAGCACGCTTTCAAGTTCAACGACGCCGTGCTGCGTCACCTGACGGTGCTGAAGAAAAAAGCCGAAACAGGTCCTTCATCCATGATGAAGACTGTCGAGCGCGAAGAAGCCCGCAAGTCCCAACAAGCCGAATTCGCCGCTTGATACCGACTTGTTGAGGAGTGAACCGTACCGAACTGACCGCCTGTATTGCCGAGCAAGGCGCTTTGCGATACACCCCCGCTGGTTTGCCTGCTCTTGATTTGATTTTGGAGCATGCCTCTGAAGTTCAAGAGGCCGGGCAAATGCGCAAAGTCCAGTTGAAGCTTCGTGCCTTGGCCATTGGGTCATTGGCCGAAAGACTGGGTCAGCAAGCGATTGGCAGTGTTTGGACCTTTCAGGGCTTTTTAGCCACCCCTCGACAAGGCAAAAGTGTCGTGTTGCACATTCAAGAGTTTCAGCAAGATTAATTTCAGGAGGCCCCATGGCCACGTTCAAAAAATTCAACAAAGACAAGCGCCCTAAGCGCAACACCCAGTCACTGCTGTTCAAGCGCAAGCGTTTCTGCCGCTTCACAGTCACCGGTGTCGAAGAGATCGACTACAAAGATGTCGACACCCTGCGCGACTTCATTGCCGAAAACGGCAAGATCATCCCTGCACGCTTGACAGGCACCCGTGCCATTTTCCAGCGACAGCTGAACACCGCCATCAAACGCGCTCGTGTATTGGCTCTGTTGCCCTACACCGACCAGCATAAAGTCTAAGGAGTACAACCATGCAAATCATTCTGCTCGAAAAGGTTGTGAACCTGGGTAATCTGGGCGATATCGTCAAAGTCAAAGACGGCTACGCTCGCAACTTCCTGATCCCTCAAGGCCGCGCACGCCGTGCGACTGAAGCCAACAAGGCTGAGTTCGAAGCGCGTCGTGTTGAGTTGGAAAAAGCTGCTGCTGCCAAATTGGCCGATGCTCAAGCTCAAGGCGAAAAACTCGCAGGCTTGGTGGTCAAGTTGTCGCAAAAAGCGGGTGTGGATGGCCGTTTGTTCGGTTCCGTCACCAACCATGACATTTGCGAAGAGCTCAACAAGCAAGGCTACAAGCTGGTCAAGTCCCAGGTCCGCATGCCTCATGGTCCCATCAAAGTGGTCAGCGATTCCACAGTGTCTGTGGCTTTGCACACCGATGTGGTGGTGGACGTGACCGTGACGGTTTACGGCGAAACGGCCTGATCCGGGCTGCGTTCTGAAAAGCCGCCGGGCCTTGCGCTTGGCGGCTTTTTTCATTGGGGCTCCGGTCATCTGAGTTTTACAGAGCTGAACACCGGATGCACAGAGCTTATCCACAGCGTTATCCCAAGCCCGCCGCGTTTTTGCGACTACCATGGTCTTTTGAGGTTTTACGCCCATGTCTGCCGTTTTTGCCCCTTCCTTGAACGCCTTCCCATCCGAACTGTCTGGTGACAGCCAAGTGGCCAAGCTGCGTGTACCGCCCCATTCGATTGAGGCCGAGTCCAGTGTTCTGGGCGGCCTGTTGCTGGACAACAGTGCCTGGGACCGTGTGGGGGATTTGCTGGTCGACAACGACTTTTACCGTCACGAGCACAAGCTGATTTATGCGGCCATCGGTGCGCTGATCAACGCCTCCAAGCCAGCCGACGTCATCACCGTGAACGAGCAGTTGCAGAACCAAGGCAAAGCCGAGGAAATGGGCGGCTTGGGTTACCTGAACTCCTTGGCGCAGTACGTGCCCAGCGCCAGCAACATTCGTCGTTATGCCGAGATCGTGCGCGAGCGCTCGATCCTGCGCAAACTGGTGTCCGCCAGCGACGAAATCGCGACCAATGCCTTCAACCCGCAAGGCAAGGCGATTGACCGCATCCTGGACGAGGCCGAGCAAAAAATCTTCAACATCGGTGAAGAAGGCTCGCGCATGAAGCAGGGTTTTCAATCGATGGACACCCTGGTGGTGGAGTTGCTCGACCGCGTGCAGGAGATGGCCGACAACCCCAATGACATCACGGGTGTGCCCACGGGTTTTTATGACCTCGACCGCATGACTTCTGGCCTGCAGCCGGGTGACATGGTGGTGCTGGCGGCGCGTCCTTCGATGGGTAAAACGGCTTTTGCCATCAACATCGCCGAACATGTGGCCTTGAACGAAGGTTTGCCGGTGGCGGTGTTCTCGATGGAAATGGGGGCTTCGCAATTGGCCGTGCGTGTGGTGGGCTCGATCGGCCGCATCGACCAGGGGCACCTGCGCACGGGCAAGCTCAGTGACGACGAGTGGCCTCGCCTGACCGAGGCGATTGAGAAGCTGCGCACGGTGTCTTTGCACATTGACGAAACGCCTGGCCTCACGCCCTCCGAGTTGCGGGCGAATGCCCGTCGCTTGGCCCGACAGTGCGGCAAGCTCGGCTTGATTGTGGTGGACTATTTGCAGCTGATGAGTGGCTCGGGCGGCTCGGGCGGCGACAACCGCGCCACCGAGTTGGGCGAGATTTCTCGGGGCCTGAAAATGCTGGCCAAAGAGCTGCAGTGCCCAGTGATTGCTTTGTCGCAGCTGAACCGAAGCGTGGAGCAGCGCACCGACAAGCGCCCCATGATGAGCGACTTGCGAGAGTCCGGCGCCATCGAGCAGGATGCGGACATCATCATGTTCATTTACCGTGACGATTACTACAACAAGGATTCCAAAGATCCTGGTGTGGCGGAAATCATCATCGGCAAACAGCGTAACGGCCCCACAGGCACGGTCCGGCTCACTTTCCTGAAGAATCTGACCCGTTTTGAAAGCCTGGCCTCAGGCCTCAGCGACGATTACTGAGGCCTCTCGGCTGGACTGCCTGATACGGATTTAAAGCGCTTCGCTGGCAAAGTCGGCCAGGCGCGAGCGCTCACCCCGCGCCAGGGTGATGTGTCCACCGTGTGACCAGCCCTTGAAGCGGTCGACCGCATAGGTCAAGCCCGACGAGCCTTCGGTCAAGTAAGGCGTGTCGATCTGGGCCAAGTTGCCCATGCAGATGATCTTGGTGCCCGGGCCTGCACGGGTGATCAACGTTTTCATTTGCTTGGGCGTCAGGTTTTGCGCTTCATCGATGATCACGTACTTGTTCATGAAGGTGCGCCCGCGCATGAAGTTCATGCTCTTGATCTTGATGCGGCTCTTGATCAGCTCGTTGGTCGCGGCACGGCCCCATTCACCGGCATTGCCGCCGTCGCCCTTGGCCAAAAATTCCAGGTTGTCGTCCAACGCGCCCATCCAGGGGCCCATTTTTTCTTCTTCGGTGCCCGGCAAAAAGCCGATGTCTTCGCCCACGCTCACCGTGGCGCGGGTCATGATGATCTCGGTGTAGCGACGGTCGTCCAGCACTTGGGTCAGGCCTGCGGCTAGGGCCATCAGGGTTTTGCCGGTGCCTGCAGTACCTGCCAGGGTGACAAAGTCGATGTCCGGATCGGTCAGCAAATTCATCGCGAAATTCTGCTCGCGGTTGCGGGTGGTGACGCCCCAAACCGCGTTTTTCTGGTGGTTGAAATCTTTCAAGGTCCGTAGCACGGCTGTTTTGCCTCGAATTTCGGTCACACGGGCATACAGGCTCGGTTCTCCGGGGGCCTCAAAATAGACAAACTGGTTCATGAACAAGCTGGGCACGATCGGGCCTGAAATCCGATAGAAGGTGTGAGCTCCTTGCTGCCAGCTTTCCACGGTCTTGCCGTTTTTGATCCAAAAATCCTGGGGCAAGGCCATGGAGCCTGGGTAAAGCAAGTCGCCGTCTTCCAGGGTCTTGTCGTTTTGGTAGTCCTCAGCCTGCAGCCCGAGTGCACGGGCCTTGACGCGCATGTTGATGTCTTTGGAGACCAACACCACATCTCGAGGCGCGTGCAGCAGCCCCAGCGCTTTGACCACGCCCAGGATCTGGTTGTCTGCCTTACCCTGAGGCAATGCCAAAGGCAGGCTTAGATCGAGCGCCTGTGTCTGGAAAAACAATTGACCCATCGCATCGGTGTGGCCTGTGGCGTTCAAGGGTGAGCCTTTGCCCAGGTCTGCACCTTGCGCCGAGGCCAAGGTGTCCAGCGAGCGGCTGGCCTGGCGTGCATTGCGGGCGACTTCGGTCATGCCTTTTTTGTGGCCATCGAGTTCTTCCAGCACGATCATGGGCAAGAAAACATCGTGCTCTTCAAAGCGGAAGAGGCTCATGGGGTCGTGCATCAACACGTTGGTATCGAGCACAAAGAGCTTGCTCGGGCCGCTGCGCCGCTTGGTTCGGGCTGGAGCGGGTTTGCTGATCTCACGGGCGGTCCCGGCCGATAATGGGATGGACTCGGGCTGACGTTTGCCCCCAGTCACTTGTCTTGGCTCTGGGCTCTTGGGCGCTAAGGGCTGTGCTTCATTTTTACGTACACGGGCAGGGCGCTTGGCTATCGGGGCTTCGGTTATCTCGCTCGTTAAACTCCGTTTGGTTTCAATTTGCACCAAGGCGGGGGCATCGGTTTGTTCTTCGGTGCTTTCAAAGGCTTTGTGGGTCAGTCGGCTGGCGCGATGGGTGGGAGCGGGTGGCAATGGCATGAGCGAAGGCCTCTTGAGGATTGAAAAATTCGGACTCGAAAAAACAAAAAGCCGCCTGGAGACCCGGGCGGCTTGATGTGGAGTGAGGGGCAGGGCTGCGTTGCAACGTCATGAAATCATTATGCACGAGCCCTGTGACAACACAGGTTTGGCAATTCAAGCCACGGCAGCGGCTTTTTTCAGGTCCTTGACGGCCTGCAGAACCTCTTCGACATGGCCAGGCACTTTCAGGCCGCGCCACTCTTGCTTGAGGGTACCGTCGGGACCGATCAGGAAAGTGCTGCGCTCAATGCCTTTGACCTTTTTGCCGTACATGATCTTGTTTTTGACTACACCAAACATGTGGCACATTTTTTCTTCAGTGTCGGCGATCAACTCGAAGGGCAACTCCAGCTTGGCTTTGAAGTCGTCGTGCGATTTCATGTTGTCTCGGGATACACCCAAAACCAAGGCACCCGCTTTCACGAAATCTTTGTATTTGTCACGAAATTGCATGGCCTCGGTGGTGCAGCCGGGGGTGTTGTCTTTGGGGTAAAAAAACAAAACAACGGTTTGGCCAACATGCGAGATGTTCGAAACTTTCAGACCGCTGGTGGCGTTGGCTTCAAATTCGGGGAGGGGTTTGTTCAGAACGATCGCCATGGAACTTTATCTCGCTTGACTGGTTGAGCGGGTGCCACCAATGAATGGTGTCATTTTCGCTAAAGGCCGTTGGCCTCGACAACCTGCTATTTTACTCTGAACAGAGAAGTGCATTTGCTCAGGATCGTGGCACAAAAAACGACCCGAAGAATGCATGCTTTAGGACTCGATCAAAAGCAAGGCCACCACTTTGCGTCCTTCGCTGGCCAGGATGTTGTAGGTGCGGCATGCCGCAGCAGTGTCCATGGTTTCTACCCCAACGCCACGGGCGATCAAATCCTGCAGCCATTGCGGCTTGGCAAAGCGCAGTTGATGCCCGCTGCCAAACAAGATGAGCTCGGCCCCGCTTTGGGCCCATGGGCTGAAGTCGCTTGCGCTCAGGGCCTCAAAGTGGCCCGTGGCCCAATCCGCTGGTGGCACATCGGGCAGGCTGCTCACGGACAAGGACTGTTCATGACGCACGCCGTTGACTTCGATCCAAGCCCGGTCATAAGCGTTGATGGTCGGCGCGTTGGATTTGTCGGGCTGGAGTTTCATGGGAGGGTCAAATTGGGGGAATGTGCAATTAGAGGTCAAGCTCTGCAAAACGGCGCTCGTGAGGCACAAGAAATGTGGTCAAATTATAGGTTTTCCCTCACCCACATTGCCTTTGGAGGCACTTTGAAGACCATTCAGAAATCTGCCAAGCTCGCCAACGTTTGTTATGACATCCGGGGGCCCATCATGGACCGAGCGCGTCAGATGGAAGAGGATGGCCACAAGATCATCAAACTGAACATTGGCAACTTGGCTGTTTTTGGTTTTGATGCGCCTGAAGAAATCCAGCAGGACATGATCCGCAACCTGCCCAACTCGGCGGGTTACTCGGACAGCAAAGGTATTTTTGCGGCCCGCAAAGCGGTGATGCACGAAACCCAAAAACAAGGCATTTTGGGCGTCACGCTGGACGACATTTATCTGGGCAACGGCGCCAGTGAATTGATCGTCATGGCGACCAACGGTTTGCTGGACGATGGCGACGAATTGCTCTTGCCTTCGCCCGATTACCCTCTGTGGACTGCTGCGGCCAGTTTGTCGGGCGGCACGCCGGTGCATTACCACTGCGAAGAATCCAATGGCTGGATGCCCGATTTGGACGACATACGTGCCAAGGTCACGACCCGCACCAAGGGCATTGTGGTCATCAACCCCAACAACCCCACGGGTGCCTTGTACAGCGACGAGTTGCTGCTTGGCATCGTGGCCATTGCCCGTGAGCGTGGCTTGGTGATTTTTGCAGATGAGGTGTACGACAAAGTTTTGTACGACGGCGTCACGCACACACCGCTGGCCAGTTTGTCGCAAGATGTGCTGACTTTGACCTTCAACTCCTTGTCCAAAAGTTACCGCTCTTGCGGCTACCGTGCGGGATGGATGGTGATTTCGGGCGACAAGAAAGTGGCCCGCGATTACATCGAGGGCTTGAACATGCTCTCCAACATGCGTTTGTGCGCCAACGTGCCTGGCCAATGGGCCATTCAGACGGCGTTGGGTGGGCACCAAAGCATCAATGAACTGGTGGGCGAGGGGGGCCGACTGCGCAAGCAGCGTGACCTGGCGCACGAGCTGATCACGGCCATACCGGGCGTCAGCTGCGTCAAGCCCCGTGCGGCTTTGTACATGTTCCCCAAACTTGATCCTCAGATCTACCCGGTGCAGGACGATCAGGATTTTTTCTTGCAACTGCTGGAAGAAACCAAAGTCATGCTGGTTCAGGGCACGGGCTTCAACTGGCCAGATACCGACCATTTCCGTATTGTGTTTTTGCCTCATGAAGACGACCTGCGCGAGGCGATTGGCCGCGTGGCGAGATTCCTGGAAAGTGCCCGCAAGCGTTTTGGTACCGACAAGTTGGCGGCCTGATTTTTTTGAGAAATGTCCGGCACGGCCGGGCGCAACGTTAAAGAGAAGTGAATGAAACCGATCAAAGTGGGCCTGTTGGGCATTGGCACTGTGGGCAGCGGCACCTTCAACGTGCTCCAGCGTAATCAGCAAGAAATCCAGCGCCGTGCCGGCCGTGGCATTGAAATCGCGATGGTGGCCGATCTGGACGTGGCGCGTGCCAAGGCGGTGGTGGGTGAGGGCGTTCAGGTGGTCGCAGATGCGCGTGACGTGATTGCCAATCCCGAAATCGACATCGTGATCGAGCTGATCGGCGGCTACGGCATTGCCAAAGCCTTGGTGATGGAAGCCATTGCTGCAGGCAAACATGTGGTCACGGCCAACAAGGCCTTGCTGGCCGTGCACGGAACAGAGATTTTTGCGGCAGCCCAGGCCAAAGGCGTGATGGTGGCTTTTGAAGCGGCCGTGGCCGGGGGCATCCCGATCATCAAGGCACTGCGTGAGGGTCTGACGGCCAACAGCATCCAGTGGGTGGCAGGCATCATCAACGGCACGACCAACTTCATCTTGTCTGAAATGCGCGACAAGGGCCTGGACTTTGGCGTGGTGCTCAAGGAAGCCCAGCGCCTAGGTTATGCCGAAGCCGATCCGACCTTTGACATCGAAGGCGTGGATGCCGCGCACAAAGTGACTCTGATGAGCGCGATTGCGTTTGGCATTCCGGTGCAGTTTGACAAAGCCTATGTCGAAGGCATCACCAAGCTGGGCGCGGCCGACATCAAGTACGCCGAGCAATTGGGCTACCGCATCAAGCTGCTCGGCATCACCAAGCGTACCGCGCAAGGCGTCGAGCTGCGCGTGCACCCCAGCTTGGTGCCGACCCAGCGCCTGATTGCGAATGTGGAAGGCGCGATGAATGCCGTGATGGTGCAGGGCGATGCCGTGGGCACCACTTTGTATTACGGCAAAGGCGCAGGCGCCGAGCCCACCGCCAGCGCGGTGATCGCCGACTTGGTGGACATCACCCGTTTGCACACTGCCGACCCTCTGAACCGTGTGCCACACCTGGCCTTCCAGCCTGGCTCCATGAGCAACTTGACCGTGTTGCCTATGTCCGAAGTCGTGACCAGCTATTACCTGCGTTTGCGCGTGGCCGACCAAGCGGGCGTGCTGGCCAAGTTGACCGGTTTGCTGGCCGATGCGGGTATCAGCATCGACGCCGTCTTGCAGCGCGAGGCCGATCAGGTCAGCCAAGCGGGTGAGAACCAGACCGACGTGATCATCCTGACCCACGACACCCGCGAAGGCACTTTGAATGATGTGCTGGCCCAAATGCAGGCGCTGCCCACCGTGATGGCGCCCATCGTGCGTATACGCAAAGAAGAGTTGAACTGATGCGCTACCTGTCGACCCGTGGTCACGTTGACCGCAAACAGTTTTGTGAAATCCTGCTCGAAGGCCTGGCGCCCGATGGGGGCTTGTACCTGCCTGAAAGCTATCCGCAGATCGACGCAGCAGCGTTGACCCGCTTACGCCAAGTCTGGCAAAGCCAAGGCTATGCGGCTTTGGCTTTTGAGGTGCTGTCGCTTTACATCGACGACATTCCAAGCGATGACTTGCAGGCTTTGTGCCGCAAAACCTACACACCTGAAGTGTTCGGCACGAAAGAAATCGTGCCGCTCAAGCCCTTGCAGTCAGCGGGTCAAGCACAGCCCGAGATGTTCCTCGAAGCCTTGTCCAACGGCCCCACTTTGGCCTTCAAAGACATGGCCATGCAGTTGCTTGGCAATTTGTTTGAGTACGAGTTGGCGCGGCGCGGCGAGGCGCTGAACATTTTTGGCGCCACCTCGGGCGACACGGGCAGCGCGGCCGAATACGCCATGCGCGGCAAAAAGGGTGTGCGTGTCTTCATGACCAGCCCGAATGGACGCATGAGCCCGTTTCAGCAAGCGCAGATGTTCAGCTTGCTCGACGAGAACATCCACAACATCGCCATTGAAGGCGTGTTCGACGACTGCCAAGACATCGTCAAGGCGGTCTCCAACGATCTGGAGTTCAAGCGCCAATACAAAATCGGCACCGTGAACTCCATCAACTGGGCGCGTTTGCTGGCCCAGGTGGTGTACTACTTTGCAGGTTACTTCCAGGCCACCCACAGCAATGACCAAAAGGTCAGCTTCACGGTGCCGAGCGGCAACTTTGGTAACGTTTGTGCAGGCCATGTGGCCCGCATGATGGGCTTGCCCATTGACCGCCTGGTTGTGGCCACCAACGAAAACGATGTGCTCGACGAGTTCTTCCGCACCGGCATTTACCGCGTGCGCGGCACGGCCGACACGCACGAAACCTCCAGCCCCTCGATGGACATCTCCAAGGCCAGCAACTTCGAGCGTTTTGTGTTCGACCTGCTGGGGCGCGATGCGGTCCAAACCAAAGCCATTTTTGGTGAAGGTTTGAGCCGCCAAGGCTTCTTCGATTTGTCGGGCGACACTCGCTTTGCCCAAGCTGCCACCACCTATGGTTTTGACAGCGGCCGCAGCACCCATGCCGACCGCTTGAAGACTATTCAACAGGTCTTTGCCACCTACGGCATGATGATCGACACCCACACCGCCGACGGCGTGAAGGTGGCCAAAGAGCATCTGAACCCGCAGGTGCCCATGATCGTGCTCGAAACCGCTTTGCCCATCAAGTTCGCAGCCACCATCGTGGAAGCTTTGGGCCGCCAGCCCGAGCGCCCACCGCAGTTTGAAGGCATCGAAGCCCTGCCCAAGCGCGTGCAGGTCATGAAAGCCGATGTGGACGCGGTCAAGGCTTACATTCAGCAGCACTGCGACTGACCCCGATCATGAGCACCGCCACTCGCGCCCCTTTGATGTCCTTGGACGACGCGCTGCAGGCGCTGCTCGCTCGCATTACCCCTTTGACCGACGCCGAGTCGGTGGCCACCTTCGATGCCGATGGCCGTGTTTTGGCCGAGGACTTGGTGTCTGCCTTGCAGGTGCCCGCTTTTGATAACTCATCGATGGATGGCTATGCGGTCCGCCGTGCCGATTTGTTGCAGCCGGGTGTCTCGCTGCGTGTGAGCCAGCGGATTGCCGCTGGTCACACCGGGCAGCCTTTGCAGCCCGGGCAAGTCGCCCGCATCTTCACCGGAGCTCCCGTGCCCGAAGGAGCGGACGCCATCGTCATGCAGGAGCAAGCCGAGCCCGTACCCGGTGAGCCCGATGCCGTGCGCTTTACCG
>JANQXJ010000160.1:0-3652 GCA_030729445.1 Limnohabitans sp.
CGCTCATCTTGCCCACATGCTTGACCATGAGCGCGGTGCGCGGGTTGCCTGAAAAGTCATTTTCGTGGCGAATCAGAAAGTCCCAATACAGCGTGGTCATGGGGCAAGCGTTGGGGCCGGTGCGCACTTCGGGCTGGTAGCGGCAGCCTTTGCAGTAGTTGCTCATGCGGCTGACGTATTGGCCGCTGGCCACATAAGGCTTGCTGGTGAAGCGCCCGCCGTTGGCGTGCAGGGCCATGCCCAGGGTGTTGGGCGTTTCCACCCATTCAACGGCGTCCACGTACATGGCGCGGTACCAGGCGCTGACTTGCTGCGGTGACAGCCCGGCCAGCACGGCAAATTGTCCGGTGACCATGAGGCGCTGGATGTGGTGGGCATAACCGTGCTGCAGGCTTTGGCCAATGGTCGCTTGCATGCAGGCCATGTGCGTTTGGCCCGTCCAGTACCAAGCCGGCAAGTCGCGGGTGTGGCCATAGTGGTTGGCCTCGGCCATGTGTGGCATGTCCAGCCAGTACACCCCGCGAATGAACTCGCGCCAACCCATCACTTGGCGAATAAAGCCTTCGACACTGGCCAGCGGCAAGCCGCGTGCATGGTAGGCCTGCTCTGCCGCCACAATCACTTCGCGCGGGTGGAGCAGGTGCAGGTTCAGGCTGCTGCCCACCAGGGCGTGCCAGCCAAAGGGCAGCGTGGTCCACATGGCGTCTTGCCAAGCGCCAAAGTTTTCCAGCCGCTGGTCAATGAAATGCTGCAGCGCCAACAAAGCGTCTTCGCGTGTCACGGGCCAGGCAAAGTGCTCTAGCGTGCCCGGGTGCTGGGCAAAGCGGGTTTGCACCAGCGCGATCACGTCTTGTGTGACGCGGTCAGGCGCAAAGCGGGCGGGCGGCGGCACGGTGCCCGGGCCTTTGGCGCCAAAACCTTTGCGGTTTTCGGCGTCGTAGTTCCATTGGCCGCCGATGGGTTCTTTGCCTTCCATCAGCACGCCATGTTTTTTGCGCATCTCGCGGTAAAAAAACTCCATGCGCAGTTCTTTTTTGTCGCCTGCCCACTTGGCGAATTCGGCGCGGCTGCACAAAAAGTGCGTGTCGCCCACCCAACGCAGCAGGGTTTGGGCCTGTGCTGCGGCGTCTTCGATCAGCCTTTCCATGCGCCAGGCCCCGGCTTCCATGACCACCAGGGCTTTAGGTTGGTGGGTGGCCAAGGCGAGGGCCAAGCGCCCGGCAAAGTCCGGGGGCAGTTCGGTGTCGTCCACCTTCATATATGTGCAGGGCCAGCGGCGGCGGTGCGCTTCATTGGCAAAGTGCCGCATGCCCGACAAAAAGATCGCGATCCGCGCTTGATGGTTCCAGACCTCATCGGCTTCGCTGTCGGCTTCGATCATCAAGAGCCGGTCTTGGGCGGGGTCAAAGTCGGCCAAGGCCGGGTTGTCCCAGCCGAGCTGGTCGCCCAGCACCAAAATCAGGTGACGGATCATGGGGCACCTCGGTCGCTGTTGGGGCTTTTGGATTTGTCGGCTCTGCAGCGGTCGCTGCAATACAGCACGTTCTCCCAGTTTTTGGCCCAACTTTTGCGCCAGCTCATGGCCCGGCCACAGACGGTGCAAGGCTTTTGCGGCAAATCCTGTTTGTTCCCTTTAAAACCTGAGGTTTTGGGCATGTTCGTCTCCGGTGAAAAGGGGCTGGCGTGACAATCTAGTCAAACAAGTTTAAACTGACCAGTCACAAAATGAATTTTCAAGTGCAAATGAACCACTCATGGGTAAAACAATGGGGTCCCGGCCTGCTGATGGCCATCGTGGCTGCGGTGCTCGGCTTTGGGATCGAATCCGCGCAAGCCAGCCCTCAAAAGGGCGGTCAAGCGGTGGCTTGCCCTGCCATCCTTAACCATACGGTTGACCGTTTGCAGGACGAAAAGCCCCAATCGCTGTGCCAATATGCAGGCAAAGTTGTGCTGGTGGTCAATACCGCGAGTTTTTGCGGCTTCACGTCCCAATACAAAGGTCTCGAAGCCTTGAACACCCAGTACAAAGACAAAGGCTTGGTGGTGCTTGGCTTCCCGTCCAACGATTTCTCGCAAGAAAAAGGCAGCAACAAGGACATCGCCGCCTTTTGCGAAAGCACCTTTGGCGTGAAGTTCCCGATGTTCACCAAAACCCAAGTGACAGGCGAGGGCGCAGCCCCCTTGTTCAAACAGCTCACCGCACAAACCGGCCAAAAGCCCCGCTGGAATTTTCACAAATACCTGATCGGCCGCGACGGCAAGGTGATTGACCAATACAACAGCATGGTTGGGCCTGAGAGCAAAACCCTGTTGGCGGCCATCGACAAAGCCCTGAAGGCGCAGCCATGAGCGAGACAACAAATCCGCGCATGAAACTGGCCATTGTGGGTTCGGGCATTTCCGGCCTGGCCGTGGCGCACACCCTCAAAGACCATGCCGACATCACCGTGTTCGAGGCAGGCGACTATTTTGGTGGTCACACGCACACCGTCGACATCACGCTGCCCACACCACAAGGCCTGGTCACGCACGGCGTGGACACGGGCTTTTTGGTGTTCAACGAGCGCACTTATCCCAACCTGATTAACCTGTTTGCCGAATTGAAGGTTGAGACCGCGCCGTCTGACATGTCCTTTTCAGTCAAAGTGCCGGGCGCCCTGAATGGCAAAACTCTGGAGTGGAGCGGCACCGACCTGAACAGCGTGTTCGCGCAGCGCAGCAATTTGGTCAACCCACGTTTTTGGCGCATGTTGGCCGATGTGATGCGCTTCAACGCGCTGTGCACCCGCATTGCTAAAGAACAACGCGAAAAAGAGCTGCAGCAGCCCCTGTCCGACTTTTTGCGCACGCACAAATTCAGTGAGCCGTTTCGCGACTGGTATTTCTTGCCCATGTTGGGCTGCATCTGGAGTTGCCCAACCGACCAGATGCTGCAGTTCCCGGTGGCGACCATGATCCGGTTTTGCCACAACCATGGCTTGATCCAGGTGACGAATCGGCCTCAGTGGTTCAGCGTAGTGGGCGGTGCCCGAAACTATGTCGAGAAAATTTTGGCGGGCGTACACGACAAGCGCCTGAACACCCCTGTGCGTTTGATCGAGCGCGACGCGCAAGGCGTGCGCATCATCACCGACGGCCATGCCGAGCGCTTTGACCAAGTGGTCATTGCCACACACACCGACCAAGCGCTGAGCCTGCTGCGTCAGGCCTCTGGTGAGGAGCGCAGCCTGCTGGGGGCCATTCGCTACCAGGACAACCGCGCTGTGCTGCACACCGACGCCAGTGTGCTGCCCGCCAACCCCAAGACCTGGGCCGCGTGGAATTACGAACGCGCTGCCAGCAGCGAGCGCGAGTCCTCGCGCGTGTGCCTGCATTACCTGCTCAACCGTTTGCAGCGCATCCCGTTTGCGCAGCCCGTGGTGGTCTCGCTCAACCCTTTGCAGGACATCGATCCGGCCACCATCGTGGGCGAATACGACTACGCCCACCCGGTATTTGACTTGGCCGCCATCGAGGCGCAAAAACGCTTGCCCTTGCTGCAAGGCCAGCAGCACACCTGGTACGCCGGGGCTTGGACCGGTTATGGCTTCCACGAAGATGGCCTGAAGTCAGGCCTGCAAGTGGGCCGCGCTTTGCTCAAACTCATCCATGA
>JANQXJ010000160.1:3752-19149 GCA_030729445.1 Limnohabitans sp.
ATGGCCTGAAGTCAGGCCTGCAAGTGGGCCGCGCTTTGCTCAAACTCATCCATGATCAGGCCAGCCCTGTTCAGGACAGACTGGCCGCATGACTCCCACCTTGGTCCATGCCCACACCGCGCTCATCGGCTGGGGCCAGGTGCGCCACACGCGCCACCGCCCGGCGCACCACGCCTTCGCCTACCCGACTGCTTTTTTGATGCTGCCCATGCGCAGCGTCCAAGCAGGGGGGTGCCGCACCGATCTGGCCATCAACCGCAGCGCCTGGTTCGCTTTCCATGACGCCGACCACGGCGACGGCCGCCCGGCCGAGACAGGCGGGGCCTTGGCTTGGCTCGATGCTTTGTTGCACAAAGAAGGCATCGAGGACGCCACAGGCGAGGTCTGGTTGCAGGCTTTCCCGCGTGTGCTGGGCCATGCCTTCAAACCCGTGAGTTTTTGGTACGCACACCGCGCTGACGGTAGCTTGGCCGCCATCGTGGCCGAGGTGAACAACACATTTGGTGAACGGCACTGTTACCTGCTGCCCGAGCCGCAATACGGCCAAACCTTGTTGGCGCACAAAGTCTTCCATGTCTCGCCCTTTTGTGATGTGCAAGGCGAGTACCGATTCCGCTTCATGCGCACCCAGCACATGGGCCAAGACCGTATCGTCGCGCGTGTGGACCATGGCGACGCCGATGGCCCCTTGATCGACACCAGCTGGAGCGGCGTGCTCGAACCTGCAACTGCAGCCGCGCTGCGCCGCGTGATGTGGCGTTTTCCGCTGCTGACCTTTGGCGTGGTGGCCCGCATCCACTGGCATGCGCTGTTGCTTTGGCTGAAAAAAGTACCGTTTTGGCGCAAGCCGGAACCGCCTCGCGATTTTGTGACCCGATGAACACTGGACCCCACCGGATGCCGACCTCCATGAAGACCGCTGACCACGCCCAATCCTTGGGTAGCCGTGCCACCACCATTTCGCACGCCAGCCTGCCCAAAGCCGCAACGCGCTTGCTGAGCCTGTTGACACGCCTGAAAATCGGCACACTGACGGTTCACGCGCCGGATGGCAATCAACAGGTTTTTGGCACACACGCCGCGCCTTTTGCCTCTCTGCATATCCACCGCTGGGATGTCTGCGCCGAAGTGCTCAAATCGGGCGACATTGGTTTTGCCGAGGGCTATATGGCGGGCGACTGGACCACGCCCGATTTGGCCGCCCTGCTGCGCTTGACCATTGCCAACCGCGATCACATTGAGAGCGCGATTTATGGCCACTGGTTGGGCCGCTTGTTCTACCGCATCAAGCACCTGCTCAACCGCAACAACCGCAGCAACAGCCGCAAAAACATCCATGCCCATTACGACTTGGGCAATGCGTTTTACGAGCTGTGGCTGGATGGCACGATGAACTATTCGTCGGCCTGGTTTGAAGGCGACCACACCAAAGACATGGCCGAAGCCCAAAAGGCCAAGGTGCGCCGCGCCCTGCGCATGGTGAATGCCAAGCCTGGCGACCGCGTGCTGGAGATCGGCTGCGGCTGGGGCGCTTTGGCCGAGGCCGCCACCACCGAGTTTGGTGCGCAGATCACGGGTGTGACCTTGTCCACCGAGCAGCTGGCGTTTGCCAACGCTCGCATGCAATCGCACGGCGTGCAGCTAAGCGCAGACTTGCGCCTGCAAGACTACCGCGACATCCACGACGGACCCTACGACGCGGTCTGCTCCATCGAGATGATCGAGGCAGTCGGCCAAGAATATTGGCCCACCTACTTTCAGACCATCGCCCGCATGCTCAAACCCGGTGGCCGCGCGTGCGTTCAAAGCATCACCATCGACGACCGATTTTTTGAGCGTTACTTGCAATCGACCGATTTCATCCAGCAGTACATTTTCCCGGGCGGTTGTTTGCCCAGCCCCAGCGAGTTCCGCAAACAGGCGCAAGCTGCGGGATTGCAGGTGGTGGACGAGCTCAACTTTGGACCCGATTACGCCGAAACCCTGCGCCGTTGGCGCGACAGCTTCATGTCGCAATTGGACACCGTGCGCACGCTGAAATTTGACGACAGATTCATTCGGCTGTGGTCCTTTTACTTGGCGTACTGCGAAGCTGCTTTTGACGAAGCCAGTATTGACGTCATCCAATTTACCTTGGCCAAACCGGCCTGATGCCCATGAGCCACTTGCTCCAAAACATCCGCGCACCGCGTCTGCTCCCATGGGGCGTGCAGGTGCTGGGTTGTGCGTTGTTTTTGGGTGCCTTGGCGTGTGAGGTGCAGGCGCAAAGCACGACCGTGAGCAGCCCGAATGCGGCCTTCTCGCGCCCTGAAGTGACCAGCTTGGGCGGCGTGGTACCGACTGCGCCCGTGCGTTTGCGGGTTTGGGGATTCGAGGTGTATGACGCCCGTTTGTGGACACCCGTGGGTTTTCGGCACAGCGCTTATACGCAGTTTCCGTTTGCTCTGGAGTTGCAGTATTTGCGCAAGCTTGAAGGCGCGGCCATTGCCAGTCGCTCGATCGATGAGATGCGGCGTGTGGGCTCGTTCAGTGACGCCCAAGCGCAAACTTGGCTGTCCGCCATGCGCGAGCTGTTTCCGAATGTGGCTGCGGGGGAACGCATCACGGGCATCAACTTGCCGGGTGTGGGGGCCGAGTTTTGGGTCAATGGGCAGCGTGTGGGCGTGGTCAAAGACCCGGCTTTTGCGCGTTTGTTTTTTGGCATCTGGATCGATGAGCGCACGTCCGAACCCAAAATGCGTGCCCAGCTGCTGCAAGGTTTGCAGCCATGAGCGGTAATGTCCTGTCAGACCCGGCAACTCTGCCGAGCCAGGCCTCGGCTGCGTATGGCTTGCTGGGCTTGCCATTGGCTTTTGTGGCCTTGCCGGTGTATGTGCATTTGCCCAATTTGTATGCCCAGCAGTACGGCGTGACGCTGGCCGCTTTGGGAGCGGTGCTCTTGCTCAGCCGCAGCATTGACGCGGTGGTGGACCCGTGGCTGGGGCGTTGGGGCGACAAGTTGTACCGCCATTCGTGGCAGGCCGTGTGGCTGGCGGCGGTCTTGTTGGCGCTGGCTGTGGCGCTGGGTTTTGCGGCTTTGTTTTTTCCGCCCGCAGCGGCTTTGTCGCCTACGGGTTTGCTGGTGTGGGTGGCTTGTGCGCTCACGCTCAGTCACTTGGCGTACAGCGGCTTGGGCATCTTGCACCAGGCCTGGGCGGCGCGGCAAGGCGGTGGCGGCGTCGCGCAAAGCCGCTGGGTGGCTTGGCGCGAGGGCTTTGCGCTGGTCGGGGTCTTGCTGGCGTCTGCCCTGCCCGCGCTGTGGGGTTGGGGGCCAACAACGGCCTTGTTGGTGCTCATGCTGGCGTTGGGCTTGTTCTTTTGGCGGCGTGTCGCACGCAGCCACTTGGCATCGACCGTCCCGGTGGTTGCCGGTCACGCCGTGGGTAGCCTCTGGCAGCCGTGGCAGCACGCGGGCTTTCGCCGCTTGTTGATGGTTTTTATGCTCAACGGCCTGGCCAGTGCCGTGCCCGCCACGTTGGTGCTGTTTTTTGTGCAAGACTTGATCCAAGCGCCCAAGACCATGGAGCCGCTCTTTTTAGGTCTGTACTTTGCTGCTGGAGCGCTGTCGTTTCCGTTGTGGCTCAAGGTGATCGACCGCATTGGACTGCTGCGCACTTGGGCCACTGGTATGGTTTTGTCGGTACTGGCTTTTGTGGGAGTGGTCACGCTGGGCGCGGGTGACACGACGGGCTTTTTGGTGGTGTGTACCTTGTCGGGCATGGCGCTGGGCGCGGACCTCACGGTGCCAGGCGCCCTGCTCAACCAGCTGATTGACCGCTGTGGCGAGCGCGGCCGCACAGACGGCGCGTTCATGGGGTGGTGGAATTTGGCCACCAAACTCAATTTGGCTTTGGCCGCTGGGCTGTCGTTGCCATTGCTCGGCTTGTGGGGTTATGCCCCAGGCCAGCAAGGTGCCGATGCTGTGCTGGCGCTGGGCTTGGCTTATGGCCTGCTGCCCTGTGTGCTCAAGCTTTTGGCCGGACTGGCTTTGTACGCGGGCCTGATGCGTCGCCCCGATTTGATGTCGGGGCCTGAATCGGCGCAACCTTCGGCCCATCCTTTGGCATGAGCCGCTTTGAACAGACAACACGGGAGCCCTCCATGCAAGAACCGCACCTCGCCATGATCCACCGCCGCACCGCCCTGAGCCGCTTGGGCGCTTTGTCCATGGTCGCAGCCACGCCCTTTGTGGCCAGCTGCGCTGGGCCGCAGGTGCAACAGTACGCACAAGAAAAACCGCTGCTCGATTTGCGCACCTACTTCACCGGCACCATCGACGCCTGGGGCGTGTTCACCGACCGCAGTGGCCAGGTGGTCAAACGTTTCACCGTGGTGATGGACTGCAGCTGGAATGGCGACGAAGGCGTGCTGGACGAGGCCTTTGTGTACTCGGACGGCACGAAGCAGCGCCGCATCTGGAAGCTCAAAGCCGGACCCAACGGCAGCTACACCGGCCGCGCCGACGATGTGGTGGGCGAGGCCTCGGGCCAAGTCAGTGGCAACGCATTCCGCTGGGGCTACACCTTGGCTTTGCCGGTCGATGGACGGGTTTGGAACGTCGATTTTGACGACTGGATGTACCTGATGGATGACCGTGTCATGCTCAACAAAGCCACCATGAGCAAATGGGGCGTGAAACTGGGCGAAGTCACTTTGTCGTTCACACGCCGCACGCCTTTGGCGGCCAAGCCGGGTTGATGCGCATGAACCCCCATTCCTCTGGCACCGCTGCAATGCCCACTGAAACGGCCGATATGCCCATGCCCAAAGTGGGCCCACAAACTGCTTCGCCTTCCCCGCAGCCGCTGGCCAGAAGCTGGCTGCAGCTGAACACGCCCATCACCGATTGGCAGGGCCGCCGGGTTTGGCTGGTCGGTGCTTCCACCGGCATTGGTTTGGCTTGTGCACAGGCGCTGCGTGCAGCAGGAGCGCAGGTGGTGGTGTCGGCCCGCAATCCGCAAGGCGTGTTGGAATGGGCCAAGAAAGATGCGGGCGTGAAGTGGTGTGCGCTGGATGTGAGCGATGCCGCCCAAGTGCAGGCCATGGCCCGAGCCTTGTTGGCCGAAGGCCCACTCGATATGGTCGTTTATGCGGCGGGTTACTACCGCGCCCAACGCGCCACAGCCATGGACATCAACGACTTGCTGCAGCACGACAGGGTCAACTACCAAGGCGCTTTGCAGGTGATTCACGCGGTGCTGCCCGGCATGCTCGCGCAAGGCAGCGGGCACATCAGTCTGCTCAGCAGCGTGGCCGGTTGGCGCGGCCTGCCCAATGGTCTGGCCTACGGCCCGACCAAGGCCGCCCTCACCCACTTGGCCGAGACGCTGTACATCGACCTGCAAGACCAGGGTATTGGCGTGAGCGTGGTCAACCCCGGCTTTGTGGCCACGCCGCTGACGGCGCAAAACCAGTTCACCATGCCCGCCCTGATCAGCCCCGAAGAGGCCGCCCGCCAAATGCTCAAAGGCTGGGCCGCAGGTCAGTTCGACATCCACTTTCCTAAGCGCTTCACGCTCTGGCTCAAACTGCTGCGCTTGCTGCCTTACCGCCTCTACTTCCCGCTGGTGCGCAAGTTCACCGGGCTGTAAGTCTGAATTGAAAGCCGATCATGGACCAGCGACAAGCCACACACAATCTGGCCACGTTTTTTGAGACCCTGTCACCGCAGAGCGTGGCGCAGTTGCACACGGTCTACGACGCACAAGCCACCTTCAAGGACCCGTTCAACGAAGTGCAAGGCCTGCCCGAGATCGAGCGTATTTTTCGGCACATGTATGTGGCACTCGACCAGCCCCACTTCGTGGTGACCGGCCAGGTGGTGGACGGCTCACAGGCTTTCCTGACCTGGGAGTTTCGCTTTCGTTTCAAGCGCTTTGACACCACCACACTGCAAGCCGTGCGCGGTGCCAGCCATGTGGTGTTCAACGAGCAAGGCTTGGTGACGATGCACCGCGATTATTGGGACGCGGCCGAAGAGCTGTACGAAAAACTGCCGGTGCTGGGCGGGGTGATGCGCTGGCTCAAAAAACGCGCCAACACCTGATAGAGCAGGGGTTGGCGGAAACGATCAACCCGGCAAACTGTCCATAAAACTCGGCCGTTGCGCCAATTTGTCATGCAGCTTGTGCAAATTGGGGTAAGGCGTGCGCCAATCGATTTGGGGAAATCGGAAATCCAAATAGGCCAATGCACAGCCTACGGCGATGTCGGACAGGCTCAGGTGGACGCCCGAGCAAAAGGCCTTGTCGCTTAAACCGGTACTCATCGCACGCAGCGCGTGCTGAATCTTGTCGAGTTGGCGATCGATCCACGCCTGGCTGCGTTGGGCGTCTTCGCGACCGGTCCAAACGGCTTCCATGCGTGCCAACAAGGCTGCATCGAGCAAGCCGTCGGCCAAGGCCTCCCAGGTTTTGACCTCGGCACGTTCACGTCCGGCTGTGGGGATGAGTTTGCCAACCGGTGACAAGGTGTCCAGGTATTCCACGATCACACGCGAATCAAAAACGGCTTCGCCACCTTCCATCACCAGGCAAGGCACCTTGCCCAGGGGGTTGGAGACATGGATTTGCGTTTGCGCCGACCACACGTCTTCGGTGATGAATTGGTAGTCCAGCTTCTTCTCGGCCATGACAACACGCACCTTGCGAACATAGGGACTGGTGACCGAGCCGATGAGTTTCATAAATTAAAAGAAGCTACAAATAAATGGATATCGGATTCTAGGTGAAGCCGAAGCTTGTTTTTGGTGTCTTTTGGATGACTTCGTTCTCGTTATGGACATGGACTGGGTATGCGGCGGGCCCATTCGATCTGAATCGGTCTGATCGGGTGCGGGAATTACAATCGATGGATGAATTTCACCCCCATTTCCGCCCTGTCGCCACTGGATGGCCGTTATGCCAGCAAACTCAACGCCTTGCGGCCGCTCATGAGTGAGCAGGGTTATATGTACCGCCGCGTGCAGGTCGAAATCGCTTGGTTCATTGCCCTGTCCGATGCGGGCTTTCCCGAATTCAAGTCCTTGACACCGGGAGCACGCACTTATCTGACGGGTCTGGTCAAGAACTTCAGCGAAGCAGATGCCTTGGCCATCAAGGAGTTTGAAAAGACCACCAACCACGATGTCAAAGCCGTGGAGTACTGGATCAAGTCCAAGTTCAAAGATCGGCCAGAGTTGGAAAAAGCGGCTGAGTTTGTGCACTTTGCTTGCACCAGCGAGGACATCAACAACACCAGCCATGCCTTGCAACTCAAAGGGGCACGCGCCCAAGTGATCTTGCCGGGCTTGGACGGCCTGATCGCCAAGCTTCGGGAGATGGCGCACCAATTTGCTGAGGTGCCCATGCTCAGCCGTACCCACGGCCAAACCGCCAGCCCCACCACGGTGGGCAAGGAAATGGCCAATGTGGTGATGCGCCTGAAGGGTTGCCGCGACAAAATCGCGGCCGTGCAACTCATGGGCAAGATGAACGGTGCCGTGGGCAACTACAACGCCCACCTGTCGGCCTGGCCCGAGTTTGACTGGGAAGCCTTTGCCCGGAAAGTGGTGGAGACGCCTGAGCTGGGCGAAACGCAGGCCAGCCAATGGGGCTTGGGTCTGACGTTCCAGCCCTACAGCATCCAGATCGAGCCGCACGACTACATGGCCGAGCTGTTCGACGCCGTGGCCCGCACCAACACCATCTTGATCGACCTGTCGCGCGACATCTGGGGCTATGTGAGCCTGGGCTACTTCAAGCAGCGGCTTAAAGCCGGTGAGATCGGGTCGTCCACCATGCCCCACAAGGTCAACCCGATTGACTTTGAAAATGCCGAGGGCAACCTGGGCTTGGCCAACGCCGTGCTCAAGCACCTGAGCGAGAAGCTGCCCATCAGCCGTTGGCAACGCGACCTGACCGACTCGACCGTGCTGCGCAACATGGGTGTGGGCTTGGGTTACACCACGCTGGCCTATGCCTCGCTGATGACTGGCCTGAACAAACTCGAACTCAACGAAGAAGCCTTGGCCGCCGACTTGGACGCCGCCTGGGAAGTGCTGGCCGAGCCGATCCAGACCGTGATGCGCCGATATGGTGTGCAGGGGGCGTACGAAAAGCTCAAGGAAGTCACCCGCGGTAAGACCGTGAGCGCCTCCGACCTGCATGGTTTGATTCAGGCCTTGGAGATTCCGCAAGCGGACAAAGACCGTTTGTTGGCCATGACGCCGGGCAGCTATGTCGGCAAGGCCGCCGAGTTGGCCCGCCGGGTTTAAGGTTCACATGGCCCTCAAATCCACCATCTACAAAGCCAACCTGTCGATCGCTGACATCGATCACAGCTACTACGAAGACCACCAGCTCACGTTGGCCCGCCACCCGAGCGAGACCGACGAGCGCATGATGATCCGCCTGCTGGCGCTGGCCATCAACGCCTACAAGCTGCAAGCCGTGTGCAAGGGCGACGGCAAGCTGGCCTTTGGTGCGGGCCTGTCCGACCCGGACGATCCGGATGTGAGCCTGCGCGACTTCACCGGGCAAACGCGCATGTGGATCGAAGTCGGCCAGCCCGAAGACAAGCCCATCATGAAAGCCTGTCAGAAGGCGGACGAAGTGCTGCTGTACTGCTTCAACCACGCGGCCGAGGTTTGGTGGAAAGGCATTGAGACCAAGCTCACCCGCTTGGATAAATTACAAGTCTGGCGCGTGCCCACCGAAGGCTCGCAAGAGCTGGCCAAACTGGCTGAACGCAGCATGCAGCTGCAAGCCACGGTGCAAGAAGGCAGCGTGACCTTCAGCAGCGACCGGGGCAGCGTGCACATTGAACTGGTGCGCTGGAAATAAGGGGTACTTGGCGGGTGGTGTGTTGCCACACACCCGCTCAGCCCTGGCTGAGCCGCGCTGGCCCAAGACTTCTTATAAACCCAGCATCAGCTCGATGTTTTGTACCGCCGCACCACTGGCACCCTTGCCCAGGTTGTCCAAACGGGCGATGACCACGGCATGGCGGGCTTCTTCGTTGGCAAAGACGCGCAACTCCAACTTATTGGTGTCGTTCAGTGCTGTGGCGTTGAGCTTGGCGTCCGCGGTGGCGCTCTCCACACTGACCCAGCCGCCTGCAGCCTGACTCGCCGCATAGTGCGCTGTCAATGCCGCGTGCACATCGGCACCCGTGGGTTTGCCGGGCAAAGCGTCCAGATGCAGAGGCAGTTGCACCAGCATGCCCTGGCGGAAATTGCCCACAGCGGGCACAAACAGGGGTCGGCAGGTCAAGCCGGTGTAGCGCATGATTTCGGGGATGTGCTTGTGCTTCAGGGTCAAGGCATAGGCTTCAAAGAGGGGTGCCCGGCCGGCCTCAAAATCCTCGATCATGGTGCGGCCGCCACCGGAGTAACCACTCACTGAAGGCAAACACACCGGGAAATCACGTGGCAGCAGACCGGCATCGATCAAGGGGCGCAAGATGGCAATCGCGCCCGTGGCGTAGCAGCCAGGGTTGGCCACGCGCTGGGCTTGGCGCACAGCGGCCAGCTGGTCGGCGGCCAGCTCGGGAAAACCAAACACCCAGTCCGGATGGCAACGGTGCGCGGTGGAGGCGTCCACAATGCGCGGCTTGCGCCCACTCAGGCTGTCAATCATGGCCACCGACTCGATGGCAGCATCGTCGTGCAAGCACAGCACCACCAAATCGGCGGCGGCCATCAACTCGCGTTTGGCTTCGGGGTCCTTGCGGCGGGCTGGGTCGATGCTGAGCACCTCAATCTGGGGCATCAGGGCCAGGCGCTCGCGAATTTGCAAACCTGTGGTGCCAGCCTCGCCATCGATGAATATTTTGGCCATGGGTATTACTTTCTCGAAAAAACACTTGCCTCACGTCAATTCAAAGTAAGACGCAAAGCTCAGGATTGGTGCGTTGCAGCATGATACAGTCGCACGCTGCAGTGTCCAGAGCCTGCTGGCGGGTGAATCACCGCGGCAGACCGGTCAAATCAACCACCCTCTGAGAGAAGACCTCATGAAGATTCACGAGTACCAAGGCAAGGAAATCTTGCGTCAATTCGGTGTGCCAGTCCCCCGTGGCATCCCGGCGTTCACTGTACAAGAGGCGGTCGAAGCCGCCCAAAAACTCGGCGGCCCCGTGTGGGTGGTCAAGGCCCAGATCCACGCCGGTGGCCGTGGCAAGGGTGGCGGCGTCAAAGTGGCCAAGACCATTGACGACGTGAAACGCATCTCTGGCGAAATCCTGGGCATGCAGCTCAAGACGCACCAGACCGGCCCCGAAGGCCAAAAAGTCCGTCGCCTGTACATCGAAGACGGCGCTGACATCAACAAAGAATATTACGTGTCAGTCGTGACTGACCGTGCAACTCAAAAGATTGCTTTCATCGCTTCCAGCGAAGGCGGCATGGACATCGAGGAAGTGGCCCACTCCACCCCCGAGAAGATCATCACCGAATTCATCGATCCTTTGACCGGTCTGGGCGATGCCCAAGCCAAAAAGATCTCTGACGCCATTGGCATGCCAGCTGACTCCACCGCGCAAGCCGTGGACATCTTCAAGAAGCTGTACCAGTGCTACATGGAAACCGACGCTTCGTTGGTCGAAATCAACCCACTGAACCGCGACAGCAAAGGCAACGTGATGGCTTTGGACGCGAAGTTCAACTTCGATGCCAACGCCCTGTTCCGTCACCCCGAAATCGTGGCTTACCGCGATCTGGACGAAGAAGATCCAGCTGAAGTGGAAGCTTCCAAGTTCGACCTGGCCTACATCAGCTTGGACGGCAACATCGGTTGCTTGGTCAACGGCGCTGGCTTGGCCATGGCCACCATGGACACCATCAAGCTGTTCGGCGGCGAGCCTGCCAACTTCTTGGACGTGGGCGGCGGCGCAACAGCCGAGAAAGTCACCGAAGCCTTCAAGATCATGCTGGCCAACAAGAATGTCAAAGGCATTTTGGTCAACATCTTCGGCGGCATCATGAAGTGCGACACCATCGCCACCGGCGTGATCACCGCTTGCAAGGCCGTGAACCTGTCCGTGCCACTGGTCGTGCGCATGAAGGGCACCAACGACGAGCTGGGCAAGAAGATGCTGGCCGAATCCGGTCTGCCGATCATCTCTGCCGACACCATGGCCGAAGCCGCGACAGCCATCGTCGCAGCCGTTAAGTAATGACTTTGCAGGACGGTGCTGAAAGTGCCGTTCGCAACTGATTAGGAACAAACATGTCCATCTACATCAACAAAGACACCAAAGTCATCACCCAAGGCATCACCGGCAAAACCGGTCAGTTCCACACTGAGAAGTGCCAGGAATACGCGAACGGCAAGAACTGCTTCGTCGCGGGTGTGAACCCCAAGAAGGCTGGCGAGTCCATCTTCAACATCCCAATTTACGCCTCCGTCAAGGAAGCCGCCACACAAACTGGCGCGACCGTGTCCGTGATCTACGTGCCCCCAGCAGGTGCCGCTGCGGCCATCTGGGAAGCTGTGGAAGCCGACCTGGACATGGCGATCTGTATCACCGAAGGCATTCCAGTCCGTGACATGCTCGAAGTGCGCAACAAGATGAAGGCCAAAGAAGCTGCTGGCGGCAAGCGCACATTGCTGCTGGGCCCCAACTGCCCTGGTCTCATCACGCCTGACGAAATCAAGATCGGCATCATGCCCGGTCACATCCACCGCAAAGGCCGCATTGGCGTGGTGTCCCGTTCGGGCACTTTGACCTATGAAGCTGTGGCGATGTTGACCGAAGTGGGCCTGGGCCAATCCAGCGCCGTCGGTATTGGTGGTGACCCGATCAACGGTTTGAAGCACATCGACGTGATGAAGGCTTTCAACGACGATCCAGACACCGACGCCGTCATCATGATCGGTGAAATCGGCGGTCCAGACGAAGCCGAAGCCGCCATGTGGTGCAAGGCCAACATGAAGAAGCCTGTTGTCGGTTTCATCGCCGGTGTGACGGCCCCTCCCGGCAAGCGCATGGGCCACGCGGGTGCTTTGATTTCTGGCGGTGCCGACACGGCCGATGCCAAGCTGGCCATCATGGAAGAGTGCGGCTTCATCGTCACACGCAACCCCTCTGAATTGGGCAAATTGCTCAAGGCTCAGCTGAAGTAAACAGCGTCATTCGCGAAAGTGACAAGACCCAGCCCTGATCAGGGCTGTGGTTTGCCACAATACAAAAGCCGGATTTTCCGAGGGAAAATCCGGCTTTGTTTTTGTAAATTGATCAAAAAGGCCCGCCTTGGCGGGTGAAAGGCATCCCTGTGGAAGAATTTCTGACCCCTGCCTTCTGGTTCGCCGTTGGCCAGATCATCATGATCGACATCTTGCTGGGTGGCGACAATGCTGTGGTGATTGCATTGGCCTGCCGCCAGTTGCCGGACCATCAGCGCACCAAAGGCATCATTTGGGGCACTGCAGGTGCCATCGTCTTGCGCGTCATCCTGATCTTCTTTGCGCTCACCTTGCTGGCCATCCCATTCCTCAAGTTTGTGGGCGCCCTCTTGCTCATCTGGATCGGCGTGAAACTGCTCACCCCAGATGAAGAAGACGACCACAGCAACATCCAAGGCAGCGACAAGCTCTGGGGCGCGGTCAAAACCGTGATCATTGCCGACTTGGTCATGAGCGTGGACAACGTCATCGCCATCGCCGGTGCCGCCCAGACTTCGGGCAACGCCGACCACCAGATGCCTTTGGTCATTTTCGGTTTGCTGGTCAGCATCCCGATCATCGTCTGGGGCAGCCAGCTGGTGCTCAAGTTGATGGACCGTTTCCCGATCATCATCACCGCCGGTGGCATGCTGCTGGGCTGGATTGCAGGCACCATGATCCAGACCGATCCTGGCCTGGTGGCTTATCTGCCACAAGACAAGGCTTGGGGCTATGGCTTGGGCATTGCCGGTGCTTTGCTGGTACTGGCTTTGGGCAAGATCATCATGGCACGTCGTTCAACTTCGCAAGAAGCTGCTTGATGCGCCAGCGGTCGCTGCTCTTTTGAGCAAGGCCGCGTTCCTATCTGGAGTTCGGGTGTCGTATGGATTACCATCGTCACCCAATTACCAGGGAGCAAATGCCATGCAAAAAAGGCAACAAGGTTTGACATTGATCGAGCTGATGATCGTCATTGCGATCATCGGTATTTTGGGCGCTTTGGCCTTGCCGGCCTACCAGGACTACAGCATTCGGGCACGGGTGTCGGAGATGCTGCTGGCGGCAAGCGGCTGCAAAACGGCTGTCAACGAGGCCATCACTACCGCAACACAGGCCGATGTGTCGGCCACATTACCCCAAGTCTGTGAAAACCAGGCCAGCAAATACGTCAGCCGCCTCAGTGCCGATGCCAATGGTGTGATCACCGTGGTCGGCAACCATGAGGCGCTTCGTGGCAACACCAGCGCATCGGCCAACAGCATCAGCCTGACCCCGATCCAAACGGGCAGCACTGTTGTCAACGGCAGCACCGACGGAGGCAAGCCCATCGCCAGCTGGCGATGCGGCCCGGCAGCCACCAACGGTTTGCCGCTCAAATACCTGCCCGCCTCGTGCAAGGCATCCTGATTTTTTGGCGCTCACCTGAACGCCCGGCCCGGGCCGGGCGTTTGTTTGTGGACTGATTTCACATGACAGCGCTTCGGGCCACAACACCGGACATGGGCCGCCTCCACCATCTGTGGCTGGTGTTGCTGTTGGCGTGGCCCTGGGTGCAGCCTTTTTCCAGCAGCCCTTTGCCCCATGTGTGGCCTTGGCTGAGCAGCTGGACTTGTTTGGCGCTGGCCTTGTTGACGTGGCAGCGCATGAGTCTGGCCATCGTGGTTCAAGGCTGGGTGCTTGCGGCTTTGCTCAGCAGTGCCATGGGTCTGGTGCAGTTTTTTGGGCAGGCTGAGCTCTTCGCCCCCTTTTTGCACGTCCCTGCCTACTTGGGTGATGCGATGGGCAATTTGCGCCAGCGCAACCAGTTGGCCACTTTGCTGGCCATGGGCGTGCTGGCGGTGTTGATCTGGCGTGCTTTGGGCCTGTCCATCGCCCATTCGCTTTGGATGCTGACCCTGTTGGCCCTGGGCATGGCCGCCACCGCTTCACGCACGGGATTGCTCCAGCTGGTGTTCATCGGCCTGTGGATGCTGCTGCACCGTGCAGCCCCCAAAGGGCGCGAGGCACTTCTGCTCACCGGAGTCGCGCTGGGTGTGTATGCACTGTCGTCCTGGTTATTGCCTGAGCTCTTGCAGCAGCTCAGTGGACAGGCCACCGACAGCGCCATAGCGCGGATGGGTGCTTTGGGCGGCTGCGGCAGCCGCCAAGCGCTCTGGGCCAATGTGCTGCATTTGGTGGCACAGCATCCGCTGGGTGGTTGGGGTTGGGACCAGCTGCGTTATGCGCACTACATCACCGAGTACCCCTCACTGCGGTTTTGTGACATGTTGGGCAATGCCCACAACCTGCCCTTGCACATCGCCTTTGTTTGGGGGATACCTGTGGCCGTGTTGGCGAGCCTGGGGGTGTTGGTGTGGATAGTTCGGGCCAAGCCATGGCTTCACCAAGGTGCCGGGCCACAGCTTGCTTGGGGCGTGCTCGGTGTTTTGGCTTTGCACAGTTTGCTCGAGTACCCGCTGTGGTACGGGCCCTTTCAGGTGGCGCTGTTGTTGTGTCTGTGGCTCCTGCGGGGGCTGGTCTGGCAAGTCTTGCAAGTGCAGGTCCGAGCGGTTGGGCTGGCCTTGATTCTGTTGGGCGTTTTGGGTTTTGTGACCTACGACTATGCGCAGGTTCGTCAAATTTACTTACCGGCAGCGCAGCGCTTGGGCTTCTGGCGGGAACCTGCACTGCAAGTGGCGCAACGTGCCTGGTTGTTCCGAGGGACCGCCGTGTTTGCTCAGGTCACCACCACGCAGGTGCACGAAGGCAATGCCCGCACCCTGTTGGAGGCCAGTTTGGAGGCCATGCACACCTCGCCCGAGCCGCGCGTGATCGAAAAGCTGCTGGGCAGTGCGCAGCTGCTGGGGGAAGACGCTTTGTTTGAAAAGCATAAGAAGCATTTTCAACGCGTGTACCCACAAGCCTATCTGGCTTGGGCTCACCGTCAGCAACTTTGACTGCACCAGCCATACTTGGCTATATTTTCAATAATTACCCAATTGGGTAATTACATAAAACTTCATATTTGATAAATTAGTTGCTAAATTTGATTTTTGCACTTTTATGAAAAAACGTCTCGGACATATTTTTTTGGTCGACGATAACCACGACATGCGCTTTTATCTGAGCGACATGATGGTGCTGCTGGGTTATACCGTCGACACATTTGAAAATGCCACCTCGTTTCTCGAGAAATCGCTGGACATATCGCCTGCCGTCGTTTTGTTGGACATGCG
>JANQXJ010000161.1 GCA_030729445.1 Limnohabitans sp.
CTACCTGACCGAGGTGCACTTTTTGGGCGGCGAGCTGTCACTGTCGGCCATGCTGGTGCCCTTTGGCCCCGAGATGCTGGCCCTGGCCGAGCGCTCACCCGACACCAACGAACACCGCCAGGACGAGCCCTACCGCCGGGCCCTCACGGGCATGTATGCCCGCCTGGCCGCCACCCTGAAAAAACTCACAGGCGGTGAGGCTGCACGCCACGCCGTGGCCCCACAAAACCCCTATGCCAGCGCCGAGGCATTTTTGGCCGATCTGCGTGTCATCGAAGCGTCTTTGCGCAGCCACCACGCCGAAGCCCTGGCCGCTCAGCGCCTGCACCCCCTGATCCGAGCGGTGGAGGTGTTTGGCTTCCATCTGGCCACGGTGGACCTGCGCCAAAGCTCGGACCAACACGAAGAAGTCGTCGCCGAACTGCTGACCACCGCACGCGTGGAAAAAAACTACCGCCAGCTCGACGAACACGCCAAACAAGCACTGCTGCTGGGCCTCTTGAACGACGCCCGCCCGCTGCGCGTGCCCGGGGCCGACTACAGCGCCCACACGGTCTCCGAGCTGGCCATTTTTGACACCGCCCAGCGCATGCTGCAAAGCTTCGGCAGGCAGGCCATCCGCCACTACATCATCAGCCACACCGAAACCGTGAGCGACTTGCTGGAAGTGCTGCTGCTGCAAAAAGAAGTGGGCCTGCTGCGCGGCACACTGGACGCACAAGCGCACAACGACCTGATCGTGGTGCCGCTGTTCGAGACGATTGAGGACCTGCGCAACGCCGCGCCCATCATGCGCGACTTCTATGCCCTGCCCGGCGTGGCCACGCTGGTGGCACGCTCAGGCGGCGAGCAAGACATCATGCTGGGGTATTCGGACAGCAACAAGGACGGTGGCATCTTCACCAGCAACTGGGAGCTTTACCGCGCCGAAATCGCTTTGGTGGAACTGTTCGACAAACTCAAAAGCAGCCACGGCATCACCTTGCGCATGTTCCACGGCCGAGGCGGCACTGTGGGCAGGGGTGGTGGCCCCAGCTACCAGGCCATCTTGGCCCAGCCGCCGGGCACCGTGCGCGGTCAAATTCGCCTGACTGAGCAAGGCGAAGTCATTGGCTCCAAATACGCCAACCCCGAAATTGGCCGCCGCAACCTCGAAACTCTGGTCGCCGCCACGTTGGAAGCCACGCTGCTGCAGCCCACCAAGCCCGCCAGCCGGGCCTTTCTGGACGCCGCGGCCGAGCTGTCCGAGGCCAGCATGGCTGCCTACCGTTCGTTGGTGTACGAGACTCCGGGCTTCACCGACTACTTTTTTGGGTCCACGCCGCTCAAGGAACTGGCGCAGCTGAACATCGGCTCGCGCCCGGCCTCGCGCAAGGCCTTGCAAAAAATCGAAGACCTGCGGGCCATCCCCTGGGGCTTCAGCTGGGGCCAGTGCCGCCTGACCTTGCCCGGCTGGCTGGGCTTTGGCTCGGCGGTGGCCGCCTTTTTGGACAAGCCCGACGCGGCCGAACGCAAAGCCGCGCTGGCCTTGTTGCAAAAGATGTACCGCCAGTGGCCGTTTTTCCGCACCCTGCTGTCCAACATGGACATGGTGCTCGCCAAGAGCGACTTGGCCCTGGCCTCGCGTTACGCCGAGCTGGTGGAAGACGCCCGTTTGCGCAAAAAAATCTTTGCGGCCATCGAAGCCGAATGGCACCGCACCGCCGACGCGCTCACGCAGATCACGGGCGAGAAAAACCGCCTGGCCAGCAACCCCGCGCTCGACCGCTCCATCCGCCACCGCTTTCCCTACATCGACCCGCTGCACCACCTGCAAGTGGAGCTCATTCGCCGCTACCGGGCGGGCTTGGCCGACGAGCGTGTGCAGCGCGGCATCCACATCAGCATCAACGGGATTGCAGCGGGGCTGCGCAACACGGGCTGACGTCAACCGCATCTAACTTTTTTTCAAGCTTCGTCATGTCTCAAGAAATGCTGACAACATGGCACTTGAGCCGTAACTCCTCATGTCACCAACGAAAGAGCTCAACCCAAAAGAGTGATTGAAGCGTCAATGATTTAACTGCCCCCAAACCTTCTCCAGCCGCTTGATGCTCACCGGCTGCGGGGTGCGAAGTTCTTGCGCAAAGAAGCTCACGCGCAGCTCTTCCAGTAGCCAGCGAAACTCCAGCATGCGGGCGTCTTGGGCGCCTTTGCGTTCGGCCACCAGACGCCAGTAGCGTTGCTCTTGCGGTTTGAGCTCAGTCAGGCGCTGGGCGTCGCGGGCGGGGTCGGCGCGGTATTTATCGAGGCGCAGAGTCACGGCCTTGAGGTAGCGGGCGCAGTGCTGCAGCTGCGGCCACGGGGTGGCGGCCATGAAGTTTTTGGGCATCAGGCGTTGCAGTTGCGCTGTGCAGTCTGCCGTTGCATCCGGCGCATTTTTGGTGTCTTTGATCTTGCGGGTGGCCGCGCCAAACTCCAGCAAGATGGTGCCCGCCAGCCGAGCCACTTCGTTGGCAATCAACGTTAAGCGTCCTCGGCCCTCTTCGATGCGGCGCTTGAAGGTGATTTCGTCGCTGGGCAGCGGGTCGAGCAAGAAGGCGCGGTCCAGCGCCACGTCGATGATCTGGGTTTTCAATTCATCCGCCGTGCCCAGCGGCATGTAGGCCACGGCCATTTTTTGCAGGTCGGGGATGTTTTTCTCAAGGTACTTGAGCGCGTCTTTGATCTGCAGCGCAAACAAGCGGCGCAGGCCCGCGCGGTTTTTGACGGCGGCCACGTCGGGCTCGTCAAAAACCTCGATGGTCACGGCGTCTTGCATGTCCACCAGGGCGGGGAAGCCGATCAAGGTCTGGCCGCCTTTGCTGATTTCCATCAGCTCGGGGAGTTCGCCGAAGGTCCAGGCGGTGTAGCGCTGGGGGGCGATGGGGGTCTGTTTGGCGGAGGTGGCTTTAACTGGAGCTGCGCCTGTGCGGCCATGGATACCCGCGTTCGCGGGTATGACGTCTTCTTTTGTCACACCCGACTTGATCGGGTGTCCAGGGGGGGCATGGATACCCGCCTGCGCGGGTATGACAGAAGAAGCCACCTTCAACTGCGCCAGCGCCTGGAACGCGCCACGCGCTTTGGCACCCAGCTCGCCTTTGAGCGCACCCAGGTTGCGGCCCATGCCCAATTGACGCCCGTGCTCGTCCACCACCAGCAGGTTCATGAACAAGTGTGGGCTGAGCATCTCGTGTTTGAAATCAGTCCGCTTGATGTCCAGACTGGTTTCGTCGCGGGCTTTTTTGAGCAGCACGTCGGTGAGCGACCCGCTGCCAAACAGCTCGGGCACCGACAGCTCGGCCGCCAAACGCGTGGCCGATTCGGGCAGCGGCACAAAGCGGCTGCGCGGGCGCTGCGGCAAGCTTTTGAGCAGGGCCTGGATCTTGTCTTTGAGCAAGCCGGGCACCAGCCATTCACAGCGGTCTTCGCTCACTTGGTTCAACACAAACAAAGGCACCGTGACCGTCACGCCGTCGCGGGCGTCGCCCGGCTCGTGCAGATAAGTGGCCTGGCAGTCGGTGCCGCCCAGGCGAATGTGTTTGGGGAAGGCCTGCGTGGTGATGCCTGCCGCTTCGTGGCGCATCAGCTCTTCGCGGGTCAGCAGCAAGAGGCGTGGCTGCTTGGTGCTCTCATGGCGGTACCAGTCTTCCAGCA
>JANQXJ010000162.1 GCA_030729445.1 Limnohabitans sp.
TGTACGAACACGGCCTGGGTGTGCCGCAAAGCTACCCTGAGGCCATGGCTTGGTACCGCAAAGCAGCGGCGCAAAACCTGCCCCAAGCGCTGTTCAACATTGGTACCCTCTACTTTTATGGCTACGGCGTGGAGCGCAACCCGCGTGAAGGGGTCAAATGGTTTCGTCAGGCGGCCAAGCTGAACTTGGCCGAGGGCCAGTACATGCTGGGGCTGGCCTACCACGAGGGCACAGGCGTGCCCGCCGACGCCACGCAAGCGCTGGACTGGTTTGTCAAATCGGCCCTGATGGGTTACCCCGCCGCGCAGCTGATGTCGGGCATGGTGTATTTGTCGGGCGACGCCGGGCGCATCGAGGCCGACAAGGCCTATGTGTGGGCCGAGGTGGCCTACACCAACGGCGTGGTCGACGCGTCGCTGGTGCGTGACTACGCCTCGTACAAAATCAGCCGCAAGCAGATCGAGCAGGCCAAGGAAGCGGGCACGCGCTGCATCCAGTCGCGCTACAAGGACTGCCCAGGGCGTTGATCTGTCAATCTTCCGTCAAGGCCTGTCGGTCTTTCGGGTCTGATTTAAACTTCATTAAGTATTCATTTTTATCAATTTAAACTGCTTTAAATTGATTTAACTGCTGGCACAAGGGTTGCTTTACATGTTCTATCTGAATATGAGGCCACACCGTGAAGCCAATTTCTGCATCTGCCCCTCTGGCCCTTTGGCTGGACCCTGAAAAACCACTCAGCCCCGAGCACAGCCAAGCCCTGCATGCCAGCGGCTGGGCGCTGATGCCAGTGCACACCTTGGACACTCTGGTGTCCCACGCGGCCGATGCGGCCGTGGTGGTATTGCACCTGAGTGTGGATGTGACCCGTCTGAAGGCGGTTCAACAACTTCTGCAAGAGGCGGGGCTGAACACCCCCGTCATCGCGCGGGTGGAGCGCCAAGAATTGGAGTTGGCCGTGGAGGCCAGTCAGTCGGGCGCTCTGGCCGTGTTGGCCGCTTGTGACACCCGCAGCGCTTCTTGGATGCGTTTGCACCACCTGCTCAACCAAAACGTGACGCGCACCAGCGCCCAGCCCGTGCGCAACGTGGTTTTTGTTGACCCTGCCAGCCAACACTTGCTGGCACTGGCCCAAAAAGTGGCCCAGGCCGATGTGACGGCCTTGCTGGTGGGCCCCACTGGCTCGGGCAAAGAGGTGATGGCCCGGGTGCTGCACGAGGCTTCGGCCCGCGCACGCGGCCCGTTTGTGGCCCTGAACTGCGCGGCCATGCCAGAGAACCTGATTGAAGACATGCTGTTTGGCCACGACAAAGGCGCCTTCACGGGCGCCCACCGCGATCAAAAGGGTTTGTTTGAACAAGCCCAAGGCGGCACATTGTTCTTGGACGAAATTGGCGAAATGCCCATGCACCTGCAAAGCAAGCTGCTGCGTGTGTTGCAAGAGCGCCAACTCACCCGCTTGGGAGGCCAAAACACCATCCAGTTGAATGTGCGCATCGTGGCGGCCACCAACAAAGACCTCAAGCAGGCCATTGCCGAGCGCGAGTTCCGCGAAGACCTCTATTACCGCATTGCCACTTTCCGCATGCGTTTGCTGCCCTTGTGCGAGCGCCCGGGCGACATCATTCCCCTGGCCATGCAGTGTCTGAGCCAACACGATCACCAAGCCTGGCGTTTGCACCCACAAGCCCAGGCCTTGCTGTTGCAGTATCCCTGGCCAGGCAATGTGCGTGAATTGGAAAACGTGATGCGCCGCGCCATGGTGCTGTGCACAGACCACCATGTCACGCCCGCGCACCTGATGTTTGATGACTGGTTGACCCACGCGACGCCCGCCCCAGCGGTTCAACACCCCCAAGCTGTTGACGCCATGGCCCCGTACCAGCCCAGCATGCCCACTGCGGATGAAGCCAGCGCCAGCTGGGCGTCAGCCCACACGGCGCAAGTGCCTCAAGCACCACAAGAGGTGCCAACAGCCGCTCCGGCCGATTTGCAAAGCGCGGTGCGCCTGAACGAACACCAGGTGATCATGGCCACACTGGCCAGCACCCCCAGCAAAACCGAAGCGGCCAAACGCTTGGGCATCAGCCCCCGTACGCTGCGCTACAAGATGGCCCAGCTGCGTGAGCACGGTTTGGCCATGGCATCGGCTTGCTGAAGGAGTCATCCATGATTGACAAAGCCATTTCTCCCGCCAGCATCCAGTCGATGCTGCAAACCTTGCGCAGCCACCAGGCCCAGGCCTCGGGTCTGCCCGGTGCCGAGCAGCTCAAAGGCCTCACCCCCGAAGTTGGCAAGACCAACTTTGGCGAATTTGTCTCGGGTGCGCTCAGCCAAGTCAACCAAGTTCAGGTGCAATCGACCGAGATGCGTGCCGCTTTTGACCGCGGTGAAGACGTTGCCTTGACCGACGTGGTGCTGGGTATGCAGAAATCATCGCTGGCCTTTGAAGCCACCTTGCAAGTGCGCAACAAGGTGCTCAAGGCCTATGAAGACATTTTGAACATGCCGGTCTGAACGAATTAAAGAGAACACACCATGGCCACAGCGACCGCAACAATGAACACCGGCATGATGACCGTCCCCGACAATTCGGGGGCCGTCGCAGCGCCCAACACCAGCACAGCCCTCGCCACCGCTCCCGGCGCCAATGCCCCTGCTGCGCCCGGCACCGGACTGAGCACCTGGCAGACGCTGGGCATGTCCGAAACTTTGCGTCAAGTGATCAACCAGCCGTCGGTGCGCCGGGTGTTGCCGCTGATCGTGATGCTGATTGTGCTGGTGCTGTTCGCCCTGACCTATGCCTGGATGTCGGTCACCCCCTACCGCCCAGTCATGCCCGGCCTGCAAGAGGCCGACCAGCAAGCGGCTTACGAATCACTCAAAACAGCCGACTTCAAACCCAAAATCGATCCAGCCACAGGCCAACTCACGGTGCCCAGTGACCGATTCCATGAGGCACGCATTTTTCTGGCCTCACAAGGTTTGCCCAAGGCTGGCGCCACAGGTCTGGATGGTTTGAAGGACCAGTCGTCCATGACCACCAGCCAGTTCATGGAACAAGTCAAGGTGAATGCCGCCATGGAGCAGGAGCTGGCCCGCAGCATCATGCAAATTGGCAGCGTGCAAAGCGCACGCGTGCACCTGGCCACGCCCAAGCAAAGCGTCTTTGTGCGCGATCGCACCCCACCCAAGGCTTCGGTGGTGTTGGCCCCCTACCCTGGCCGCGCCGTGTCGGCTTCTCAGGTTCAAGCGATTGTTCACCTGGTGTCCTCCAGCGTGCCTTATCTCACGCCCGACCACGTCACGGTGGTGGACAACGTGGGCAAGCTCATGACCGAATCGGCCACCGAACAAAAGCTCGGACTGACGTCGGCCCAAGAGCAGCACAAGCAGCAAATGGAAGAGGTTTACCGCAACCGCATCTTGCAGATCCTCACTCCCATGGTGGGCGAGGCCAATGTGCGCTCGCAGGTGAACCTGTCGCTGGACTTCACGCAAACCGAAAGTACCACCGAAGACTTTGACAACCGCGACAAAGGCCCGCGCACCCGCTCTGAGGTGTTGGCCGAAGACCGAGCCGCCCTGCGTTCGGCCGAAGGCATTCCAGGCTCGCTGGCCAACACACCACCGCCCACACCGACCACCACCAATGCCACTG
>JANQXJ010000163.1 GCA_030729445.1 Limnohabitans sp.
AGACATAAGCCAAATCCACCATGGCGGCGACTGTAATGGGGCTTTATGCCAAAACCAACGATTTTTAAGTTGGGTATATATTCTTTTGATTCATAAGGGATGGTTGTCGCTTGGTCTATTGGTCGGTGCAGCATGGGCTGTCTGAGATGGATGAAGGCCCTCTGGTGGGCGCAGAGAGCTTTACAAGCCTGTGTTATCAATCTGTGCCTACGGTTGTTCTATGTCCCCAAAGCGACTGATTTAAAGGTCACTGTTACAGTCACTCTTTTGCTCCATTGACCCTAGGACACCACGATGAAATGCCTGATTGCCGTTGGTTTGCTGAGTGCAGCCGCCACCTCTGTTTTGGCCCAGACCCCGATCAAGATTGGGGAGATCAACAGCTATTCGGCCATCCCGCAGTTCACCCAGCCCTACAAACAAGGCTGGCAGCTGGCGGTGGAAGAGATCAACGCCAAAGGCGGCCTGTTGGGCCGCAAGGTCGAGGTCATTGCGCGTGACGATGCCGGCAAGCCCGACGAGGCTCTGCGCCATGCGATCGAGCTCAGCTCCAAAGAAAAAGTGGACATCTTGGCCGGGGGCTTTTTGTCCAATGTGGGGCTGGCGCTGGCCGACCATGCCGCCAAAAACAAGCGCTTGTTCATCGCCAGCGAGCCCTTGACCGATGCCATCGTCTGGGAAAAAGGCAACCGCTACACCTTCCGCCTGCGTGCCAGCACCTACATGCAAGCGGCCATGCTGGTGGAAGAAGCGGCCAAGATGCCCGCCAAGCGCTGGGCCACCATTGCGCCCAACTACGAATACGGTCAAAGCGCAGTGGCCAACTTCAAAGCCTTGCTGCAAGCCAAGCGCCCGGATGTGGAGTTCGTGAGCGAGCAGTGGCCCGCCCAAGGCAAGATCGACGCGGGCAGCACGCTGACTGCCACCATGGCGGCCAAGCCCGATGCGATTTTTAACGTGACCTTTGGGGCCGACCTGGCCCGCCTGGTGCGCGAGGGCAACCAGCGCAATGTGTTCCCCAAAACGCCGGTGGTGTCCATGCTCTCAGGCGAGCCCGAGTATCTGGAAGTCCTGAAAGACGAAACGCCCAAGGGCTGGATCGTGACCGGCTACCCTTGGGACCAGATCGACACGCCTGAGCACGCCAGCTTTGCCGCCAACTACTACAAGAAGTTCAACGAAAACCCCAAGCTCGGCTCGGTGGTGGGCTACGCCACCATGCAGTCCATCTTTGCGGGCATTCAAAAAGCGGGCAGTGTGGACAACGAGAAACTGGTGGTTGCCATGCGAGGGCTCAAGTTCAGCACGCCCTTTGGCCCAGCCCAGTACCGCGCCATTGACCAGCAGTCCACCATGGGGGCTTATGTCGGCAAGCTCGAGCAGCGCGGCGGAAAGGGCACCATGGTGCAGTGGCGTTATGCCGATGGCAAAAACTATTTGCCCACCGACGCTTATGTCAAAGCGCGGCGTCCGGCAGACGCCATGAAGTGAAGTCTTGGTGCGTCAGCCCTGAAATGGTCGCCATCCCGGGGCCCTGCTCTCACGGCCCGGGGTGATCCTTCAAGGCTGTGAGGGGGCGGCCCTCATGCTTTCTTGCAGCACCTCGGAGACCCTGCGCACCGGGATCTGGGGTGGCAGGTTTTCCCGAACTTTGTAGTTTTGGGCCCGTTCCTGCGACCGGAAGGGGCCTGTGATCACCAAAAACCGGCCTTCTGGGTTTGAGTTCTTGCGCATGAGCACGCGAGCGTTGACCAATTCTTCTCGCGATCGGACCAAACTTTGAGCTTGAGATGCAGTTTGAAACGCACCATGCTCCAAGACAAAGAACTCGGGTGATTGCTGCGCCAGCCAGCGCACACCCCGCAGGGCAATGTCTGGTACTTCGGTGATGAGATCAACGGCAGGCGCAGGCGCAGGCGCAGGTGTTGGGGTGGGCGTGGCGATGTCGTTCGCGGTGGCGCTTGGCGGGGAAGCAGGCGTTGATGAAGGTGTTGGCGCTTCAAGTGCCGAGCCAGCCGTGGGTGTCCCAGCACCGGCAATTGCGGCAGCAGGCTCAGACGAAGCTGCTGCAGGTGGCATTCGCTCGGCCGCCAAGGAGGGTGCTGAAGGTGTGCTTCCAAAACGAAGCCAAGCGCCCCAAACACCCAAGATGACCAAGGCCGCAAGGCCCAGCCAAGCCCAGGGATGCGAGGAGCTACCCGACATGGTTGCCGCCGCAGGTACAGGCGTGGGTGCCATTGGTGTCAAAGGCGGTTTCTGGTCATGCCTTGTGGGTTCTGCAACTACAGCGGTTTCGGTCGGCTGTAATGGTTCATTCGGATCCAAAAAAGGCTCAGCTCGGGACGCAGGCCCAACAGGTGCTGCTGCTGTTTCTGCCGCCGTCCAAATCGAATCGGGCTTTGTGGCGGGGATGCTGGCGAGGGAGGCACTGTGCTGTTCGTTGGGGCTTTTGTTGCACAGCAGCACCCAGCGCCAGCACAGGCCTGGCAGGTGAAGCGTGAGGTCTTGCAAGATCTGCACATCGGACGCGGGCAACTGTTCGGCATGTTGGATGATGATCACCTGCTGGGGCCAGCCGGGATGTGTGGGTGTTTGCATGGCTGGGGTCAGCCCCACTTGCCGGATACCTTGGTTGATGTGGCCGAGCAAAGCCAAGCGTTCAAGACCCATGAAATTGTGAACTGCAACCGATGGTGCCTGTTGACGACACCAGGCAAGAATGGCGTCGGCCACGCGGGGCATGGCTTCCTGGTCCATGTTCCAAATGATCAAGTGTTGGTCATTTTTGAAAACAACTTGGCCCAGATTTTCCAGTTCAGCAGAAGCCTCTTGCTGACGAGACGGGGTGGACGTTTGGAAGGGAAAGGGGCCAGTGCGCATTGGATACGGAATATTGCGTTATGGACCTCCGATTAAACACCAAGGAAGCGAGCCGATCTTTTGACACCGATCACGCGTGTGTTGCGCGATGAGGCTCAAGAGCTGCGCTTGGGCGGTTTCTCAGGCGCGGCTGGGGGTGGCGCTTGCGAGCACCCCCCAATGGCCCGGATGGCTGTCAGACCAGAATTCGGCAAAGGGGCTGGGTAAGTGAAGCTGACCCGCTTGACCACTCAACAGTTGGCCATTGGCCAGCGTGTCGATGCTCGAAGCCAAGCTGCGGGCCTGTCCTGCAGCATTTCGCACCATGAGGTGCTGGGGTGTGATGTCAGCAGGTTTTTGTAAACCAGCGGCACCCAACAGGTCGGCCAAGGCATGCAAGGTGTTGGCATGAAAGTAATACACCCGCTCGGCCTTGTCGGTCACGACGATGGCCCGTTGGCGCACCGGGTCTTGTGTGGCCACGCCCGTGGGGCAGTGGTCGGTGTGGCAACTGCGCGACTGGATGCAGCCCAGCGCAAACATGAATCCCCGGGCCGAGTTGCACCAATCGGCCCCCAGCGCCAGGCAACGTGCGATGTCAAAAGCCGAGATCACCTTGCCCGAAGCCCCGATCTTGATGCGATCGCGCAGGCCCGCGCCCACCAAACTGTTATGCACCAGACGCAGGCCGTCACGCAAGGGCATACCCACATGGTCGGCAAACTCGATGGGCGCGGCGCCCGTGCCACCTTCGGCACCGTCCACCACGATGAAGTCGGGTGTTTGCCCAGACTGCAGCAT
>JANQXJ010000164.1 GCA_030729445.1 Limnohabitans sp.
GCCTGGTCGTGCGTGACCACCACAAAGGCGGTGCCGCGCTCGCGGGCCAGTTGCAGCATCAGGGCAAAGACACCGTCGGCCGTTTCGCGGTCCAGGTTGCCCGTGGGCTCATCGGCCAAAACGCAGGCTGGGTCGTTGACCAGGGCGCGGGCCAAGGCCACACGCTGGCGCTCGCCGCCCGACAATTCCGAGGGGCGGTGGTGCAGGCGCTCACCCAAGCCCACGCGCTGCAGCCAGCCACTGGCCACAGCCGCGGCTTCGGCACGGTCTTGGCGGCGAATCCACAGCGGCATGGCCACGTTGTCCAAGGCGCTGAATTCGGGCAGCAAATGGTGGAACTGGTAGACAAAGCCCAGATAACGGTTGCGCCACTGGCCTTGCTCGGCCGTGCTCAGGGCCGACAGCAACTGGCCCTTCAATTGCACCGAGCCTTGGGTTGGGGCGTCGAGGCCGCCCAGCAAATGCAGCAAGGTGCTCTTGCCCGAGCCCGAAGCGCCCACGATGGCGAGTGTCTCGCCCGCGTGCACGACCAAATCCACGCCATGCAGCACCGTCACGTCCAAGCGCCCTTCGGAAAAGCGCTTGGTCAGACCTTGGGCCTGGAGCACCACTTGATTCTTGGTTTCATTCATAGCGCAACGCCTCCGCCGGGTTCACTTGGCTGGCACGCCAGCTGGGGTAGAGCGTGGCTACAAAAGCCAACACCAAAGAAATGATGGCCACGGGCAAGATGTCGCTGGCCAAGGGCTCGCTGGGCATGCGGCTGATCAGGTAGATGTCGCGCGGCAAAAAGCTGGCGTTGAACAGTGTCTCCAGCGCGGGCACGATCACGTCGATGTTGAAGGCGACCAGCAGGCCTAACAACAAACCACTCATGGTGCCGATCACACCCACTGTCGCGCCCTGAACCACAAAAATGCCCATGATGCTGCGCGGGCTGGCGCCCAGGGTGCGCAAGATCGCGATGTCGGCACGCTTGTCGGTCACAGTCATCACCAGCGTGCTGACCAAATTGAAAGCGGCCACCGCCACGATGAGCGTGAGGATGATGAACATCATGCGTTTTTCGACCTGAACGGCAGCGAACCAGGTTTTGTTTTGCTGCGTCCAGTCGCGCACAAAAAACTGCGACCCCAAATCCAGTTGCAGGTTTCTGGCCACCTCACGCGCTTGATGCAGGTCGCGCAATTTCAGGCGCACGCCGCTCGGGCCTTCCAGCCGGAACATGCGGGCAGCGTCTTCGACATGCATGAGTGCCAGCGCCGAGTCGTATTCGTAATGCCCCGACGAGAAGGTGCCCACCACGCCCATTTGCTTCATGCGTGGCACCACGCCCGCGGGGGTCACTTGGCCAGACGGCGACACCAAAGTCACCGGGTCGCCGCTTTGCAGATACAAGTTGTTGGCCAGATCTCGGCCCAGCACCAGGCTGAACTCACCCGGCTGCAGACGCTGCAGCACCCCGGCTTGCGTGTCGTTCGATAAATCGCTGACCTCGGGCTCCAGCGCCGGGTCGATGCCGCGCACCAGCACGCCCTTCATGTCCTCGCCCCGCGCCAGCAAAGCCTGCGCGGTGATGAAAGGGGCGGCGCCCAGCACCTGCGGGTGGGCCTTCAGCCGGGCCAGCAAAGCGGGCAAATCGGCCACGGCCGCGCCATCGGCGGCATAGACCTCGATGTGCGAGACCACACCCAGCATGCGGTCACGCACCTCTTTTTGAAAACCATTCATCACGCTCAGCACGATGATGAGCGCCGCCACGCCCAGGCCAATGCCCATCATGGACACCCCGGAAATGAAGGAAATGAAGCCATTGCGCCGGGTGGCGCGGCCTGCACGGGTGTAACGCCAGCCCAGCACCAGCTCGTAGGGGATGTTTTTGAAAAAAGACATAGGCCCGTATTGTGCAGTGCGACCCCGGCTGCTGCCACAATCACCGCCCATGCACCTGATCATTCCTTATGCGGCCAGCCACGCCCTCAACGGCTCCGAGGTCTGGGCCGGTTGGCAGCTGCCCCATCTCCAAACCCTGCTGACCCTGCTGCAGCGCCAAGAGGTGCTGCAAGACCCAGGCCCCGCAGCGCTGCACCTGCCCCACGAACGCCTGCAAGCCCAGGCCCTGGGCTGGCCAATAAACGCCCCCACCTTGCCCTGGGCTGCGTGGCACCAAGCGCAACAAGGCCAGCAGAGCACCGCGCCCCAAGCCTGGATGACGCCCTGCCACTGGCAAGTCGGCATGGACCAGGTGGTGATGGCCGACCCCGCGCATTTGCATTTGAGCGACGAAGAATCGCAACAACTGCTGCACGCCATGCAGCCCTTTTTGCAAGAAGACGGTCTGCAAGTGACCTGGCACAGCGCTTTGCTTTGGCACGCCCAAGGGTCGCTACTGGCCGACCTGCCCACTGCCTCGCTTGATCGGGTGATTGGCCAAAACGTGAAAGACTGGATGCCCCAGCACCCCGCTGCCCGGCCCCTGCAGCGCCTGCAAAGCGAGATGCAGATGCTGCTCTACAACCATCCGGTCAACGACGCCCGCGAAGCCCGCAGGCAACACACCGTCAACGCCTTTTGGCTGCACGGTGCAGGCACGCTGCCTGCTGCTGCCTCACCCATGACCGGGGCGGTGACGATGCCGGACGCCCTCCGGTCCAGCGCTTTGCATGGCGATGTACAAGCTTGGCGGCAAGCCTGGCAGCAACTCGATGCCACGGCCGTGGCCGACCTGTTGCAACACGTCAAAGCCACCGGCCAAGGCCAACTCAGCCTGTGCAGCGAACACACCGCCCACACCTACACCGCAGCGCCTGCCGCTTGGCACCAGCGCATCCGGCGACTGTTCAAACAACCTTCCCCTACTGCGGCCTTGCAAGCCCTCATCACCCACTGATCGCCTCATGAATTTGCTCACCCGAGATGTGCCCCCCCGCAGCGCCTGGGCGCTGGAACAAGCGGGCATCCACCCCCTGCTGGCCCGCCTGTATGCGGCGCGTGGCGTGCTGTCCAAAGACGAACTGGACGATGCGCTGAACCTGCTGCTGCCCCCGGCGGGCATGTTGGGCACCACGGAAGCGGCCAAGCTGCTGGCCGATGCCATGGCGCAAAACAAGCGCCTGTGCATCGTGGCCGACTACGACTGCGACGGCGCGACCGCTTGTGCCGTCGGTGTGCGTGGCCTGCGCATGCTGGGGGCACACAACGTGAGCTACCTGGTGCCGGACCGCGTGGTCGACGGCTACGGCCTGACCCCACCGATTGCCGAGAGGGTGCACGCGCAAGGGGCCGATGTCTTGATCACCGTGGACAACGGGATTGCCAGCGTGGCGGGTGTGCAGACCGCACAAGCGCTGGGCCTGCAGGTGCTGGTGACCGACCACCACCTGCCGGGCAGCGAACTGCCCAACGCCGAGGTCATCGTCAACCCCAACCAACCCGGCTGCAGCTTCACCAGCAAATCCATCGCAGGTGTGGGTGTGATGTTTTATGTGCTGCTGGCCCTGCGGGCCGAGCTGCGCCAACGCGGCATTTTTGACGCCAGCAACCAGCCGCGCTTGGACGCTCTGCTGCCGCTGGTGGCTTTGGGCACCGTGGCCGACGTGGTCAAGCTCGACGCCAACAACCGCCGTCTGGTGGCCCAAGGCCTGCGCCGTGTGCGGG
>JANQXJ010000165.1 GCA_030729445.1 Limnohabitans sp.
ACATGGATCAACCAGCCAATGAAGGGCAGCGGCAACAAGGTCACGAGCGCCAAGGTGGGGTTGATGTAAAACAAGATGACGGCCGTCATCAAAATCATCAGCACGTCGGTGGCAAAGTCCAGCAAGTGCAACGACAGGAAGACGTTGATGCGGTCGGTTTCGCTGCCGATTCGGGCAATCAAATCACCGGTGCGTCGACCGCCAAAATACTCCAGCGACAGTTTGAGCAAATGCTCGTAGGTGGTGGTGCGCAGATCGGATCCGATGCGCTCGGAGACCAGTGCCAGGATGTAGGTTTTGGCCCAGCCCAAGCCCCAGGCCAGCAACCCCGAAGCGAACAAACCCAACAGGTACAGGGACACCAAACCCGGATCGATGTCGGCACCGTTTTGGTAAGGAATCAGCACCTCGTCCATCAGCGGCATGGTCAGATAAGGCGGCACCAGCGTGGCGGCGGTGGAAGCCAAGGTGAGCAAAAACCCCGCCAACAAAGCACGTTTGTAAGGCCGGGCAAAGCGCCAGATTTTGAGCAAGGTCCAGGTGGACGGTGGGTTCAGGTCTTCGCGGCTGCAAACGGGGCATTCGTCATCGTCCTCGGACATGCTCGCTTGGCACACCGGGCAAACCAACACATGGGCCGATTGCAAAGGCTTGCCTTGCAGGTCGGCGGGCACACCACTCAGGTTTTGGGCACGGTGGCTTTGCTGCGCCTCGAACTGCGTCACCCAGCGAATCACAGCCTCTTGCAGCCCCAAGGTGAATCGCCACACGGCCAAGCGGCCTTGCGCATCACTGAGCTCGAGCTGTCCAACCCCGGCGTGATCGGTCTGGCGCAACCGCTGGCCTTCGGCCAAGGGCCAACTTTTCCAGTTCGTTTCACCCCAACTGGCCGACAGGATACGCCGATCGGTTAACACCAAGGCAATTTTTTTAAACTTCAGTGCCCCATTGAGGTCAACCAAAACCCAAGCTGATGCGTTTTCATCGGGTTGCAGCCTTGTTTTCACTTCTGCTTGCCACTCGTCCGGCACCACCGAGCGCCAAGATGCAGAAGAAAGTACTGAAGACATGAAGGCTGAACCCTAAAAATCCGTGGCGCCTTGGTGGCGCGACGAAAAAAACAAACTTCGACCCGGTTGAAACCGCTTGCACAAGTCATGCACCTGTTGAACCTTGAGCTTCCAGCCCACATGCTGGCCAACCCCGCGATCGAGCGCCGATTCTATCGCTGCACCCTCCAAGCATGAGCGCACACCCCACACCCCACCAAATCCAGTTCCTGCGCATGACCCACCTGCGCGGGCCCAACATTTGGACTTACCGCCCCGTCATCGAGGCCCTGATCGACATTGGTGATCTGGAAGACTGCCCCTCCAACACCCTGCCCGGGTTTGCCCAACGCCTGGTGGCCTGGCTGCCCGGCCTGGTCGAGCACCGCTGCAGCGTAGGCGAGCGTGGCGGCTTTTTGAAGCGCTTGGAAGAAGGCACCTGGCCCGGCCACATCCTGGAGCATGTGGCCCTGGAACTGCAAACCCGCGCTGGCATGCAAACCGGTTTTGGCAAGGCCCGCGAAGCCGGTCCTCGGGGTGTCTACAAAGTTGTCATCCGCACACGCCATGAAGCCGTGAGCCGCCATGCCTTGCTCAATGCGCGTGATTTGATTTTGGCGGCCATCTCAGACCAGACGTTTGACGTGGATGCGCACATTGCACAACTGACCCAAATGGTGGACCGCCTGTGCATCGGCCCTAGCACGGCGAGCATCGTCGATGCAGCCGCAGATCGGGGCATTCCGAGCATCCGACTCAATGATGGCAATTTGGTGCAGCTCGGCCATGGCCAACGTCAACGCCGCATCTGGACCGCCGAGACCGACCGCACCAGCGCGATTGCTGAAGGCATCTCCAAAGACAAGGACCTGACCAAGCAGCTGCTGAGCATGTGCGGCGTGCCTGTGCCCGAGGGACAAATCGTCGACAGCCCACAAGCCGCCTGGGAAGCAGCTCAAGACATTGGTCTGCCCGTCTGCGTCAAGCCCACCGATGGCAACCATGCGCGGGGTGTGTCGCTGGAATTGACGCGCCAGGAGGACATCGAGGCGGCCTACGATATCGCCTTGGCTGAAGGCAGCGAAGTCATCGTCGAGCGTTTCATTTTGGGCGAAGAACACCGCCTGCTGGTGGTAGGCGACCAAGTGGTGGCCGCCAACAAAGGCGAGACCGCCAGCGTGGTGGGTGACGGCGTGCACACGGTGCAAGCGCTGATCGAGCTGCAAATCAACTCCGACCCTCGCCGCGGCGAAGAAGAAGATTTTCCGCTGGACACCATCCGTCTCGACGAGCACACCACCTCGGTGCTGGAACTCAAGCGCCAAGGTCTGAGCGCCGACAGCGTGCCCGAGGCGGGCCGCAACGTGCTGATCATGCGCACCGGCAACATGTCAATGGACGTGACCGACTTGGTGCACCCTGATGTGGCCGCACAAGCGGTGCTTGCCGCGCGTGTCGTGGGTCTGGACATCGCCGGGGTCGACCTGGTGGCGCAAGACATCGCCAAGCCACTGGCACCACAAGGCGGTGCCGTGGTCGAGGTCAATGCAGGCCCGGGGCTGCTGATGCACCTCAAACCGGCCACAGGCCAGCCCCGCCCCGTTGGCCAAGCGATTGCCAACCACCTGTTCAAGCCCGAAGACAACGGCCGCATTCCGGTGGTCGGCCTGATGGGCGATGGCGATACAACCAGACCTGCGCAATTGCTGGCCTGGTTGCTCCACCTCAAGGGCCTGCACACCGGACTGTCCTGTGCCAACGGCTTGTATTTGAACCAACGCCAGTTGCCCACACAGGACGGCATGGATTGGGCACAGGCGCAGCGTTTGCTGATCAACCGTGGCGTGCAAGCGGCCGTGTTCGAAAGCGATGCCCGCCATCTGCTGGCCCAAGGCCTGCCCTATGACCGCTGCCAGATCGGCATCGTCACCCGCATGCCACGCGCCACGGGCCTGGACGACCTGTTCCCCGGTGGTGATGAAAAAATGCCGGGTTACATCCGCACCCAAATCGACGTGGTGCTGCCCGAGGGCACGGCCGTATTGAACGCCGCCGAACCTGGAGTCGCCGCCCTGGCCGAGCACTGCGACGGCGACGTGCTCTTGTATGCCGACGATGAGCACAACGCCCGACTTCAAGCGCACCGCAGTGCAGGCCATCGTGTGGGCTTTTGGCGCGAAGGCCAGTTGGTGCTGGCCCATGGCGCCAAAGAACATTTGGTGTTGTCGAGCCAGCGCCCGGCTGTGGCCCGACATTTGAAAAACGGCAGCTTGAACACCAACGACATGCTGGTGGCCGCCTGCGCGGCCTGGGCCCTGGACATTGGCACTGACCTGATCCGGGCCGGCATCAAAAGTTATGGCAACTTGGCCACTGCCTGAAACAGGCCCCATCGCCACCCCACTCCTTCCTGGAAACCACCTTCATGCAAGTCTCTCGCATTCGCGCTTTGCGGGGCCCCAATCTGTGGAGCCGTCACACCGCCATTGAGGCCATTGTCAGCTGCAGCCCCGATGACTGCGGCCTGTCGGCGCTGCACCCGGTTGAGCAGCAACTGCGGCGCATCTTCCCCGAGGTCGGGCCTTTTGACGGACAACGCCCTGGGG
>JANQXJ010000166.1 GCA_030729445.1 Limnohabitans sp.
TTGGCAAGTTTTTCCGCTACCTGCTCATGACCGGTGGCTTGGTTTGGCTTTTTCCCACCCACTGAGGTTCGCACGTGATCCCCCGCTTCTGGACTGTATTGATTGGTTTGGGGCTGCCCTTGTGTGGGCTTTGGCATGGACATCGGCACCTGATGTTCCGGTGGATGCCCTCAAGGCACACTGGGCTGCACCGCCCTCACACTTTTTAAGCCTGCAAGGCATGCAGGTGCAGGTGCGCGACGATGGACCACGCGGGCTACACCTTACAACCCCAATCCATGCCCATCGGTTTTCGACTGGCCCAAATTTCATGGCTGGCGCCCATCACTCAGAAAATCCTGCGCCAGTCCGTGATTGCTGCCAGCGTGCGCAACGTCTATGGCCAACCCGAGAAAGTCAGTCCTGCCTTGGTGGATCGCTATTACGAGTTGACGCTGCGCGAAGGCAACCGGGCCAGCCTGACCCAACGCTTCCAATACCGCAGCAGCGACGCCGCCTTGGCGGGGCAAATTTCACAACTGCGCCTGCCCACATTGATTCTGTGGGGCAGCCAAGACCGGCTGATTCCTCCCGAACACGGGCAACGCTTTCACCAAGACGTTGCAGGCAGCCAAATCCAAGTCTTTGAGGGCCTAGGCCATGTGCCCCATGAAGAGGACCCCGAGGCAACGGTTCAGGCGGTAGTCAGTTTTTTGAACCCGTCACCACCTGCCCGGACTCCCGCCAGTTCCGACTGATCGGTCTGTGCAGGCACCCAAACGGCCGCTGACAAGTTCAAGGCCCCTTCACCCCTCTTAAAGTTCACTCTGACGCAGGGCCCTCACTGGACCCAGGAAGACCCGCACTCTGACTCGGATTTCTATTGACCAATGACCCAAATCATCAAATAATCAAACAACTGTTTCAATCTGGAAACATTGTTTTACTAAAGAAACATCATGAGCGTTCTCGGTATCGACGAAATCACATTCGGGGCCCAAGACATCGCCCGCTGCCGCCAATTTTTTCTGGATTGGGGCTTGACGCTGGTCGACGAAACACCGCTGCGCTTGGTGTACGAGTCGCTGAATGGCTGTCGCGTGATCGTGGCCCGCTCCGATACGCCGGGCCTGCCCGCGGGAATAGAAGCGGACCCCACACTGCGGGAGGTGGTTTGGGGTGTGGCCAACGCTGCGGACATGGGGCATTACGGCGCTGCCATGCAACAGTGGCCAGGCTTTGTTCAAGACAACGATCGCGTGGGATGCACGGACCCGAGTGGCTTGGCCATTCGTGTGCAGATCAGCCGCAAAAAAGACATTGCTCTGGATTGCGCGCAAGTCAACACCTGGGCCGAGCGGTCTCGCGTTGACCAAGCCAGCCCCGCATACGAGCGTGCTCGCCCCATCGAGGTCGGTCATGTGGTGCTTTTTGTCAAATCGCTGGACGCGGTGACGCAGTTTTACCAAGATGTCTTGGGCTTTGTGATCTCGGACCGCTATCCAGGTCGCGGGCATTTCTTGCGTTGCGCCCCACGCGGTGGCCACCACGACTTGTTCCTGCTGCAATTGCCCGAAGCACGCAATGGCCTGAACCATGTCGCCTTTACTGTGCGAGATCACCACGAAGTGTTCGGAGGAGGATTGCACATGTCGCGCTGCGGATGGGACACGGAACTCGGCCCCGGCAGGCACCCCATCTCGTCGGCCATCTTCTGGTACTTCAACAGCCCTGCAGGTGCCATGGTCGAGTACTACGCGGACGAAGACGAGTTGACCGAAAACTGGCAAGCCCGTGAATTCACGCCAGGCCCGACCATGTTCGCCGAATGGGCCATCAAGGGCGGCATTGACGGACAAACACGCCGACAGACAAATGCGGAAGCGCCCAGTGGCCGCTTCATGACCGACAAGCCCAAGGCTTGAACACTGTCTCCTCACCCCGAATCACGGAGCTCTCTGACATGGCACACCACCCCGCTGCGCTGTACAACGAAACCCATCAAGCGCGTTCGGCTGCGCCCACCAGCTACGAAAGCTTGCTGGGCGATTCGATAGAGCGCGCCTTTGGCGCTGGCATACATGACCTGGACAGTCTGGTCCAGTACCTGAACACAGTTGGGCCGTCCGGCCCCAATGGCCAGCCTTGGACACCCGAGACCTACCAGCAAGAAATGGCCCGTCTGGCCGCGGCCTGATTCAAGCACAAGGAAAACCCATGAACGCCCAAGTCATCAACGTTCAACTTGACCCCGTCGATGCCGCCTTGGAAGTCGGCTTGAAAGACCTGTGGTTTCCGGTGTGTCCCTCTGGATTTGTGAAGGACAACCCGGTTTCACTGCGCCGTTTGGGCTACAAAATTGTGCTGTGGCGCGATGCAACTGGCCAAGTGCATGCGCTCGAAGACCATTGCCCACACCGTGGGGCACCGCTGTCGCTGGGCGTCATTTTGGGTGACCGCATTGCCTGCCCTTACCACGGCGTGGAAGTCCGCCACGATGGTACCGTGATGCGCGTGCCCGGCAGCCCCGGCTGCAAACTGGAAGGGTCACGCCCCACACGGCGGTTTCACACCGCCGAATCCAACGGCGCCATCTTTTTGTTCAACGCCAGCAACCCGGCGCTGGACGAGGCCCCTGCGCTTCGACTGCCCGAACAACTGACTTCACCGGACTGGTCATCCTTCCTTTGCTACACCGAATGGGGGGGAGACTACCGCTACGTGCTAGACAACATCATGGACCCGATGCATGGGGCCTACCTGCACAAACAGTCGCACACCATGGCCGAAGGCGACATGACGGCTGAGTTCCAAATCCGTGACCTCGACCATGGCTTCATCTTTGAAAAGAAGCACCAACGCGATGTGAACTTTGACTGGACAGAGTGGATGGACACCGACATCCACCTGATGCGTCTGGAAATCCCTTACCCCAAAACAGGTGGTCCTGGCGGCAACTTCTCCATCATTGGCAGCTACACCCCCATCACCAACCGCGGGGCCGCCGTCTTCCACTGGCGCTGCCGCAAGGTCGAGGGGTGGCAGCGCGACACGTGGCGCTTCTTGTACAAAAACCGCTTGGAGCAACGCCACTGGAATGTGCTCGAGCAAGACCGTGTGGCGGTGGAAAACATGGAACCCGACGCCAACAAACGCGAGCACCTGTATGCCCACGACATGGGCATCGTTCGATTGCGCCGCCACCTGCGGAAATTGGCCACCGAACAACTGAACAAAGCCAACGCCTGACATGAGCACCTTGAAAGCCTGGGTGCACACCCTGCGGTACGAAGCCCAAGACATCATCAGCGTCGATTTGCGCCCCATGCCGGGCGAAACCCTGCCCGCTTTTGAGGCCGGTGCCCACATCGACCTGCACCTGCCCGGCGGCCTGGTACGCAGTTACTCATTGGCCAACGACTGCCGCGAGCGCCACCGCTACCTGCTGGGCATCCTCAAAGACAAGGCCAGCCGGGGTGGATCACGCGCCGTTCACGATCTGCTGCGTGTGGGCATGACACTCACCATCGGGGCACCTCGTAACAACTTTCCTTTGCACGAGGACGCCGACCACGCCGTGCTGATCGCTGGCGGCATTGGCATCACCCCCATCTTGAGCATGGCACAGCATTTGCAGGCTTTGGGTCGGTCTTTCGAAGTGATTTA
>JANQXJ010000167.1 GCA_030729445.1 Limnohabitans sp.
CCATATGAGGCGCCCGCGCCACCGCCCCACGCAGAGGCGTCCACCAAGCGACGCAACTGCATCGGATGCTTCATCGCGTGCAACAAATAGCGCCCGGTTTGTGAATCGGCAGAAGCCGTGATGTCGGCCACCGAGCCTTGGGCCACCAAGCGGCCACCGCGTTTGCCCGCACTCGGGCCAATGTCGATGATGTGATCCGCGCGGCGAATCGTGTCTTCATCGTGCTCCACCACCACCAGCGTGTTGCCTTTCTCACCCAACTTGTGCAGGGCGTTGAGCAAGATCTGGTTGTCACGGGCATGCAAACCAATGGTGGGTTCGTCCAACACGTAGCACACACCCTGCAAGTTGCTGCCGAGTTGCGCGGCCAAGCGGATGCGCTGCGCCTCACCGCCCGATAGCGTGGGCGCACCCCGGTCCAGCGTGAGGTAACCCAGACCCACTTCTTCCAAAAACTCCAAGCGGCTCTTGATCTCGGGCACCAAATCGCGGGCGATGTCGGCGTCGCGGCCGGTGAGCTGCAACTTGTCCACCCAATGCCGCACGTCGGTCACCGACAAACTGGCGATGTCGGTGATGCGCCAGCCCTGGCCCGGGGCTGAGCCCAAGCGCACGGCTCGCGCCGTAGCGTTCAGCCGGGTGCCTTCGCAACTGGGGCAGGCCACGTTGGCCAAGTCCTCGATCTCGGGTTCGGCAAAGGTTTGCTCACGGCCTTTTTGTTTGTCGTCTTGCACCGAGTCGTCAAACACCGAGCGCTCGTCTTTGCTGAGCTTGACGCCCGTGCCCACGCAGTCGGGGCACCAGCCGTGTTTGCTGTTGTACGAGAACAAGCGCGGATCGAGTTCGGCATACGAGGTGTCGCAGGCCGGGCAAGCCCGCAGTGTCGAAAACACGCGGTGCTGCCCAATGCGGGCAGTGGACTCGCCGCTGAACATGGCTTCGCGCAAGCCGTCCAGATCGCTCAACACATGAACCACGCCTTTGCCGTGTTCCAGTGTTTTGCTCAGGGCTTGGCGCAGGGCGGTTTCGTTGGTGGGCAGCACATCGAGACTGGCCACGGGCAACTCGATGTTGTGCTCTTTGAAGCGGTCGATGCGCGGAAAACCTTGTGTGGGCAAAAAGTCGCCATCGACGCGCAAGTGCGTGTAACCCCGCGGCCGCGCCCAATCGGCCAGCTCGGTGTAAACACCTTTGCGGTTGTTGACCAGCGGCGCCAGCAGGCCGATGTGTTGGCCCCGGAATTGCGTCATGAGCTGCGCGATGATGCTGTCGGGCGTTTGGGGTTGCACCGGCGTGTTGTCGTGCACGCAATGTTGAATGCCCAGCTTGACGTACAAGAGGCGCAAGAAATGCCAAACCTCGGTGGTCGTGCCCACGGTCGATTTGCGGCCGCCGCGTGACAGCCGCTGCTCAATCGCCACGGTGGGTGGGATGCCGTACACCGCATCCACCTCAGGGCGGCCTGCGGGCTGCACGATGCTTCGGGCGTAGGCGTTCAGGCTTTCCAAGTAACGGCGTTGGCCTTCATTGAACAGGATGTCAAACGCCAGTGTGGATTTGCCGGAACCACTCACGCCGGTGACCACGTTGAAGCTGCCACGCGGGATGTTGACGCTCAGGTTTTTGAGGTTGTGCTCTTTGGCGTTGACGATCTGGATGTTGTTGTTCAACACAGGTGCACGCCGAGCAACCGGCGCCAGTGAGGAGGCAACCGCCCCGCCTCGAACGCGAGCCAGCGAGGCTGCGGTGTCAGCGGGTGACGATTTTGGCGTACCCCCGCCGTATGAGGAACCCGCTGACACCGCAGCCTCGTCCCCATAGACATTCAAACGCTCAGCAGCACCGTGTATTTCCCCCATGGATTCGGCGTACTCGCGCAGCGCCAGCCCCGTGTGTGACGTCGCGTGTTGGCGCACATCGTCCGGCGTGCCCTCGGCCACAATCAGACCCCCGGCATAACCACCCTCTGGCCCCAAGTCGATCAGCCAATCGCTGGCGCGGATCACGTCCAGGTTGTGTTCAATGACAATGAGCGAATGCCCCGCTTCAAGCAGCTTGCGCAATGCCCGCATGAGCTTGGCGATGTCGTCAAAGTGCAAGCCCGTGGTCGGCTCGTCAAACAAAAACAGCGTGCCTTTGCGGGCCAGACTCTGGCGGCTCTTGGACGCACTCTTGGCGGCCTCGGCCAAAAAGCCTGCGAGCTTGAGGCGCTGCGCCTCACCTCCCGACAAGGTGGGCACAGGCTGGCCCAGCTTCACATACTCCAGGCCCACGTCAACGATGGGCTGCAGGGCGCGGATCACGTCGCGGTCTTGCGCGAACAAAGCGGCAGCTTCACTCACCGTCAAGTCCAGCACGTCGGCCACGTTCAGGTGACGAGGCTGCGCTTGGCCCAGGGCTTGTCGCTCGACGGTGATCTCCAGAATTTCGGGGCGGTAACGCTTGCCATCGCAGTCGGGGCAACGCAAATACACGTCGCTCAAGAACTGCATCTCGACGTGCTCAAAGCCCGAGCCGCCGCAGGTGGGGCAGCGGCCATCGCCGCCGTTGAAGCTGAACTTGCTGGCGGTGTAACCGCGTTGGCGAGACAGCGGCGCGGTCGCAAAAATTTCGCGGATCGCGTCCCACGCGCCCACATAACTCACCGGGTTGGAACGCGCGGTTTTGCCGATGGGCGACTGGTCCACAAACACCACATCGCTCAGGTGGTCGGCCCCCAGCAATCGGTCGTGTGCGCCAGGGGTTTCGGTGGCTTTGCCAAAGTGGCGCATGAGTGCCGGGGCCAGCACATCTTGAATCAAACTCGATTTGCCCGAGCCGCTCACGCCGGTGATGGTGACCAGGCGCTGCAGCGGAAAGTCCACGCTGATGTTTTGCAAGTTGTGCTCGCGTGCACCTTCCAAAATCAAGCGCGGCGTGCTGTCGGTGACCATGCGCTTGAAGCCCAGGCCCACTTGTTTTCGGCCACCCAAATAAGCGCCCGTCAATGTGTCGGCATTGCGCAGGTCGGCGGTGGTGCCGTCAAACACAATCTGCCCACCGCGCTCGCCGGGGCCTGGACCCATGTCGATCATGCGGTCGGCGGCCATCATCACGGCCGGGTCGTGCTCAACCACCACCAGCGTGTTGCCCGCGTCGCGCAGGCGATGCATGGCCAGGGTGATGCGGTGCATGTCACGCGGGTGCAGGCCGATGCTGGGCTCGTCGAGCACGAACAGGGTGTTGACCAAACTTGTGCCGAGGGCGGTGGTGAGGTTGATGCGCTGCACTTCGCCGCCGCTGAGCGTCCGGCTTTGGCGGTCGAGGGTGAGGTAACCAATGCCGACGTCGCACAGGTATTTGAGGCGGGTGGTGATTTCTTCCAGCAGCAACTGCAGCGCTTTTTGTTCGGCGCTTGGGCCTTGTCCTTGTTCTTCGGAGTGTAGGTTGGCCTTGGTGGTTTCTGCTGAGGTTCGGTCTGCATCAGAGCGGGGGGCGGGCTCCTCATGAGGCGGGGGTACGCCAAAATCGTCGCCCGCCCCCCGCTCTGACGCAGACCTTGTGGTCGATTGATCGTCTTGCGACATCTCTGTCGTTGCCTGTGCTTGAGCATGTGCCCTTGTCTGCGCTTCTCCTTGTGCACCCGCCCCCACGGCTTCGGCC
>JANQXJ010000168.1 GCA_030729445.1 Limnohabitans sp.
AGCAAAGCCAATTCACGCAACGATTCGAGCGAGGTGCAAGCGGGCTTTTCAAGCAACACAGGCAAAGGCCGCAGGGCGGCGATTTCAGCCAACTGCTCCGCGTGTCTGAAATTGGGGCTGGCCACCAACAAACAATCGACATCGGGTGAAGTGACCACCTCCGCCAAACTGTGGGCACGTTGGCTGCCAGGGGTCATGGCCAAACTGGCCGCAGCCATGGCCTGGTCTGGCTCAAAAATACGCGTCACCGATGCGCCGGGCAACAAAGCAATGTTGCGCAAATGCTCTTGGCCCATCATGCCGCAGCCAATGATGCCGTAACGCACTTCAGAGATAGGGGGGGTATTCAAAACCATCGCTCCTTACAACGATCAACTGATTCAAGTGCCCGCCAAATCAGACGGGCGCAACTGGTACTGCTGGCACAAGTCCAGAAATGCGGGCAAAGCCGGATCGATGCCCGTCTCTTGCTGCAGCAATTCGGCCACGCGTGGGGCCATGCGGGCAGCAAGCCGGGCATCCAAAAACAACACACGCCAGCGCCGGGCCAACATGTCTTCGACGGTGACAGCCCACTCCGATCGCGCCGCGTAACGCACCATCGCAGCGGTCAATCCGAGGCCCAAAATTTCTTCTGAGCCCGCAGCAACGGCCACTTGAGCGGCTTGTGTGCCCAACAAATGCAGGCCTGGTGCGTCGCGCAAACTCACGGCAGGGGTGCCCGGGGGCGGTGCACCAAACAAGGTGTGGCGCTCGGTTTGGGCAACACGCAGGGGTGCCGTCAAATCACCCGACCTCACCAACTCCGCCAACACGTCTTGCGCCATGCTGCGGTAGGTGGTCCACTTGCCGCCAGTGACCGTGACAAAACCAGCCGACTCACGCGCAATCAAGTGCTCGCGCGACAGTTGTGCAGTCCCCCCCGACGCGTCAGAGCCGCCGACCACCAATGGCCGCAAACCCACCCAAACGCTTTTCACATCTTCAGCCCTCAGGCGCACACCCAATGCCCGCTCGGTTTCCTGCAACAAAAAGGCCAACTCTTCGGCCATAGGGCGCGGCTCCAGCGGCGCATCGTTTCTGGGCGTGTCCGTGGTGCCAATCACGGTGGCCCCCAACCAAGGCACAGCAAACAGGACACGGCCATCTGAAGTGCGTGGCACCAAAACCGCCTCTTTGAGCGGCAACAGGGCTCGCTCTACCACCCAATGCACGCCTTGACTGGGCTTGACCAAGCCCGGCAGAGCCTGCTTCAGACTGTTGGACGGCATCGCCATCTGCCGCAGCCCATCCACCCAGACCCCGGTGGCGTTGACCACACAATTGGCATGAATCTCCGCCTCTTGGCCATTCAGGGCGTCTTTCAAACGGACTTGCCAACCCTCACCCTGGCGAACCAAACCCATCACCCGCACATGGTTGTGCACCCGTGCACCCGCGGCCTGCGCTGTTTGCGCCAAGGCAAGCGCCAAACGCGCATCCTCAAATTGCCCATCCCAATAACGCACTGCCGCCAAAGTACCGGGCAAGACATGGGCCGAGTGGTGCAAGGCATCGGCACTCAGCGTTTGGGTGGGCCCCAAACTCAAGCCTCCCGCCAGCCACTGGTAAAGCTTGAGCCCCACCGTGGTCAAAGCCCAAGACCACACGCTTCGTTCGTGCACCACAAAAGGCAAAGGCTGCGCCAAGTGGGGCGCCAGGCCCAGCACAATGGCCCGCTCACGCAGCGCCTCACGAACCAACTTGATGCGCCCTTGCACCAGATAGCGCACCCCACCGTGCAGCAATTTTGTCGATCGAGAGGAGGTGCCGCTGGCAAAATCCAGCGCTTCGACCAACACCACTTGGCGCCCCTCCAATGCGGCCTGAACCGCCACACCCAAGCCCGTGGCACCACCACCCACGACCAACAGGTCGCAGGGCGCCGAAGTCCATTCAGAAAGCGCAGGTCGCAGGGGCATAGGGCGCGGAGTTGTTGTTTTGTGTTCGTTTATTTTCGTTTATGGGTTTATATAGGGGATTCTGGTGATCACATATGATCGTATTCCCGGATGGCTTGGCCGCCAAAACGCGTTAAAAACAAACCATGACCCTGGCGCTCAACCCCCGACAACAGGCCATGCTGGCGCAGGTGCGTGAGCGCGGCAGCCTCAAAACCGAGGCCTTGGCAGCCTTGTTTGACACCACGCTGCAAACCATACGCCGTGACATCCAGCGTTTGACGGAGATTGGCGCACTCGAGCGCTTTCATGGTGGCGTCCGCGCCATCGACAGCAGCACACGCAACACCACCTACGCCCAACGCCAGCGCACCCATGCTCTGGCCAAGCAACGCATTGCACGCACCGTGGCCGCCGCCATTCCACCCGGCGCCAGCCTGTTCATGAACATTGGCACCACCGTGGAGGCGGTGGCCAGCGAATTGCTGCACCACGCAGACCTGCGCGTGATCACCAACAACCTGCACGTCGCCCAGACCCTGACCGCCAACCCCCAATGCGAAGTGCTCATGGCCGGTGGCACCGTTCGCCACGAAGATTTGGGTGTGGTCGGCGAAGCAGCGCTGACCTTCATTCGCCAGTTCAAGGTCGATATCGGCCTCATCGGCATCAGCGGGATCGATGCCGATGGCACCCTGCGCGACTTTGACATGCGTGAAGTCATGGTCGCCCGGGCCATCGTCGAGCAGTCACGCCAAGTCTGGCTGGTGGCCGATCACAGCAAATTTGGCCGGGCTGCCATGATCGAGATGGCACCTTTAAAAGCCTTACACACCCTGTTCACCGACGCGCCGTTGACCCCTGCGTTTGAACAACTGCTGCGCGACCAATCCGTGCACTGCGTGGTCGCCCCGCACTAAGCCAGAGCACCCTGCTGCGCCTTGAGTTGCTCCAGCACCAAATGGTTGATGCCGCCTGCGCCCGCCGACCCGTAATTGAGCTGACCCGGGCGTGTTTTGGCATAAGCCACCAATTCGGCCAAATTGTTGACCGGCAAGTCTTGGTTGCACGCCCACATCAAGAGTCGCTGCGGCCAACAACAAGGTGTACCCATCGGCCGGGCTTTGGGCCACAAACTGTGCACCAGTCGTCCCCGAAGCACCGGTCTTGTTCTCAACCACCGCAGACACATTGAGCAGCTCCCCCAACTTTTGGGCCAGCAAACGCCCCATGGCGTCTGTCCCCGCGCCGGGCGCAAAAGGCACAATGATCTTGATCGCCTTGTCGGGGTAGCCAGCAGCGCGTGCGCCCGTGGCCAACAGCAATCCCCCAGCAGCCACTGAAGCCAACACCTGGCGGGGAGACCACTGCAAATTCGATGTGGGGGCGGCGGGGCTGGACATATCTGTGAATGGGGTCATGGTGATCCCGGCAAAAATGCCATGGTCTTGGGTCCAAGTTTCAAGACTGTGACGGTGCAGAAAATTCACGGCATTTTGCGGTTTATGGCTCCCACAATGGTCTGACGGCTAAGGCCACAACAACTCAGGCCGCCCATGAAAAAACCCACCGTGTTGCCACAGTGGGTTTTGGGTTTTCTTGATCTCAAGCTGGGTTAACCCAGCCAGGGATTAGAAAGCGTG
>JANQXJ010000169.1 GCA_030729445.1 Limnohabitans sp.
TGGGACCGCAAGAGCCAGGTCCTGGTCAAAAAACTCTGATCACAAATCCAGCACCAAACGCGCCGTTTGGCTGCGCGAGCAGCAAATCAACATCTGATTGTTGGCCTCTTGCTCCTCGGGGGTGAGGTACATGTCCCAATGATCCGGCGTGCCCGCAACCACCTGGGTCAAGCAGGTGCCACACACGCCTTGAGAGCAGGAAAACGGCACATCATGACCTGCGTCTTGTAAGGCGTTGAGAATGCTTTGCTCTTTACCCACCTGCAAGGTCTGGCCACTTTTTTGCAAGTGAACTTCGAAGCTGCCGTCGGCATTGATGGGGGTTTGGGTCAGGTCTGTGGTGCTCATGCGGTGATCTCGGAAGAATTTTCTTGGGCCAAAAGACGGTCAATGATGCGCCGCGACTGCACACCCCCAGAGTCGATGTTGAGCATCAGCAATTTGCGCTCGGGCCACTGGCTGATGTTGGCTTGTTGCAGCTGCAGCATTTCCATGTCTTCGTTGAAGATGCCGCCCTGCCCTGCCCGGATCTTGTCGGTGAGCGATGCATCTTCGGGCTTGAATTGCCGCGCCATTCCCCAGTGGTACCAGTGTGAGGTTTCGGTCTCGGGCGTGATGAAGTCCACCACCACGCTGTAGGCTTTGTGCTCGGGGGCGGCATCAAAACCGCCTTGGCCTGCCAGCGCCACACCCACGTCGATCATGATGTGGCTGGGGGGCGTGAAGCGGCAGATCTGCCAGCGGTCCACCTTAGCCTGCGGGTCCAGGCCGTTGGCGCTCATGGCCATTTGCCAGAACGGCGGGGCCTGAATGCCTTGCATGTGGCGCTGCAAAATGACTTGATCGCCTTCGACCTTGGTCTCGCACGGTGTCTCGTCGATCTCCGGCTGGCCGATGCTGTTGGCGTGCACATAGGTCTCGTGCGTCAAGTCCATCAGGTTGTCGATCATCAAGCGGTAATCGGCCTTGACGTGGTAAAGCCCGCCGCCATAGGCCCAAGCCGGGTTGTCAAAAAATTCAAACACCGGCATCTTGGTCACATCGGCCTTGCTTGGGTCGCCGGGCCAAACCCAGACAAAACCATAACGCTCGACCACGGCGTAACTTTTGATGGCCGGAAAGCCGCGCACGCGCTGGCCGGGCATCTGCACGGTTTTGCCGTCCACACCCATCTCCAGGCCGTGGTAACCACACTGCAAATGACCTTTGCAGACCCTGCCCAGCGACAGGGGGGCGCCACGGTGCGGGCAAAAGTCTTCAACAGCCGCGACTTGGCCGTCCGGTCCTTTGAAGAAGGCCATCTTCTCGTTGCAAATGGTGCGGCCCAGCGGCTTGTCGCCAAGGGCTTCAAGTTCGCTCGCGGTGCAAGCCACATACCAGGTGTTTTTGATGAACATGTTTCAGCTCCTATTGCGGATGAGTTGGACCCCGGGTGTGACCAAGGGCTGCGGATTTTGAAGCGCAAGGCCCAAGTGATGACGTGCAATCCGCGAGTGCTCGCGCATGAGTGCTTCGGCTCGTCCCGATTCGCGCTGGGCGATGGCCTGCAGCACCTGACGGTGCTGGTGCTGGGCCACCACCAGCATGTCACGGGCATCGGGTGTGTGTGCCTGCACGCCGACAAAGCCCGAGGGCGAGGCGAATGGCAGGCCCGATGCGCGTTCAATCTCGCGGGCCATCAAAGCACTGTCAGCCATCTCGGCCAGAAGCCGATGAAAACGGGCGTTAAGACGCACATAACCCGAAAAATGGTCATCGTCCAAGGTGCCGGGTTGCAGCAAAGCATCGATCTGATCCAGGCAGGCACGGGCTTCTTGCATGAGGGCTGGGCTCACGCCGCGCTCGGCAGCCAGGCGTGCGGCCAGTCCCTCCAAGGTGCCCCGCAGTTCGATGGCGTCAGACACTTCGCGCTCGGAAAAGGTGCGCACCGCGTAACCACCACCGGGCAGCGTTTGCAGCAGGCCTTCTTCGCCCAGACGCATCAGGGCAGCACGAATGGGCGTGCGCGACATGCCCAGGCGCTCCACCAGCGCCAGCTCGGCAATGCGTGTTCCACCCGGCAACTGACCTGCCAGGATCAGCTCGCGCAAGCGCTGCTGCGCCTTGACGGCTTGCGAGCTGCCATCGAACTCAGCGTCGGCGCTGTCAGGGCTGTTGGCGTGCGGGGCACGTAGAGGGTTGATGGTCATTCGGGCTGTGGCGAAAAGCCCCATTAAACCACTTGGAAGCCCTCGGCTGTATACAGAAAATCCAAATCACCCTAATTTCAGCTCAAAAATTAAGCAAAAAAGCGTTTTTTGTATACCAACATCGATTTTTGGCGCACTGGCAAGGCGCCAGGTATGCCGACCGAAGTGCTGGCCAGAAGCTCACAAAGCCTTGATTTCTTCATCCACCAAGATCACCAGATCGGCGCCCGTGATCAGGGAGATGCGGTTGTCTGCCGCAAATTCTTGGGCTTTGGCACTGACTTGCCCCAAGCTGATGCAAACGCTGTTGCTGGCCTCTATGGCATCGCGCCGGGACACCAATTCACGCAGCGGCTCCAAGCCCATGGCGGCCGCTTTCCAGCGTTTGGCACTGACCACGGTCCGCACACCCTTTTTTTCGAGCAGCATGTCGGCCCCACCTGTGAGTTGCGTGACGGTATAGCCTTGTCGGGTGAATGCCGTGTCCAACACCACCGAGAAATCTCGCCAATTCATACCGCCGAGCTTTTCCAAGCCCTTTTCCACCAGTGCAGGGCTGGGCAAATTGCGCTGTCGCCACAGGGCCATGCAACCGATCACAAAGAACGGAAAGCCCCCCAGCATGCCCACGCCCTTGTACTCCTCAGGCAGCAAAGCTCCTGCCACGAGAGCAATCACGGCCACCAACACAAAACTGATCCACCAAGGTGAGCGCAACAGCACCGCAAACAATGATTTCTCAGACATCTTGAATTTCACTCGCAACTCCGCTCGGTCATGGCCACAAAGGTCTGAATTGTCCACGATCCCCTTACCCGGGTCCTCAAAAGCACATCGAACAATCCAATCCAGCGGGTGACAGCCTGGTCGGTTCTGACATGATGAAATGCCTTGCAGCCATCCACCCTTGGTCTTGGAGAAACCCCATGGTCCTTTACTTTGACGAAGCACGCGTAAAACAACTGTTGAGCGTGCCCGAATTGCTGCAAGGCGTGCGCGAGGCCCTGGTCGCCTTGACGCTGGGTCAAGTGGTGCAGCCGCTGCGCATGGTGATGCCTATTGGCGAGGCCTCCAACGACGGCCTGCTGTTTTTGAAGCCTGCACAACTGGGCGATGCGCTCAGCACCAAGCTCATCACCCTGGTACCGGGCAATGCACAAAAGGGCTTGCCCACGCTGCTGAGCACCATCGTGCTGATGGACCCGGCCACGGGCCAGACGCTGGCGGTGATGGAGGGCAACACCATCACCGCCATGCGCACGGCAGCCGCCTCTGCCGTGGCGGCCGACGCGCTGGTGCCGCGCACCCCGCAGGTGGTGGCCATGCTGGGCAGCGGCGACATGACGCCGGTGATCCGGCCTGTCAATAAT
>JANQXJ010000170.1 GCA_030729445.1 Limnohabitans sp.
CTTCGGTGAAGTCACACAGGTCTTGCTCCCACATCTGGCCCAGCTGCCGCGCAGCCGGCGCGATCAGCTCCAGAAAAATCCGGTCGGTGGTGATGCCTTGGTGCAGCAACTCGTCGATGAATTGGGTGGTCTCGGTGGCCTGACTGGATTTGCTCAGGGCCAAAAACGTGGCCAGTTGTTTGGGCGAGATGCCCGTGCCCTGTGTGGTCGGGTCCAACTCGGCCTGCGAGACCCGGTGCGCCTGTACCAGGCGCGGGATGATTTGGGTTTCAATGACCTCGGTCAGGGACTTTTTGCACTCGTCTTGGCCGTTGTGGTGGTCGGCTCTTTTCGAGTTGGACGCCAAACCGCCTACCCGTTGTCCCAGGGACGACATGAGTGTGAGCAATGCGCTGGCATGTGACTTCAACGGGTTGAAGTGCAGGCCCGGTAAATTGAGGTACATCAAGAAGTCCAAAAGTTGTTTTGACCTTAACGCTTTCAGCGATTCACCGCAAGGCTTCAGGCGGGTGAGTGCATAGGGGTTATCACCCGTACGCAGCGGGTTCTGCGCGCCACCCCAAGCCATTGAGCCGAATACGGGAAAGGCTCACAAAGGGCGGTGTATTTGATTTGAGTAAATTTAAATATTCAAAATCTTACAAATGGAATTTTTTATTTGTATTTTTGAGTTTTACTTCGGTAAACTGATCAGCGCCTGTCACGGGTGTTTTTCACATTCAACAACACAAGGGAAAAGTACATGAAACGGTATGGAGCAGAATTTTTAGGGACCTTCTGGCTGGTTTTGGGGGGTTGCGGCAGTGCTGTTTTGGCGGCTGCATTTCCAGAGGTGGGCATTGGTCTGCACGGTGTGTCTCTGGCCTTTGGCCTGACGGTGTTGACCATGGCCTTTGCCATTGGCCACATCTCGGGTTGTCACCTGAACCCGGCTGTCTCCATTGGGTTGTGGGCGGGTGGCCGTTTCCCGGCCAATCAGCTCTTGCCCTACATCGTGGCGCAGGTTCTGGGTGGCATGGTGGCCGGTGGTGTTTTGTACCTGATCGCCAGCGGCGCGGCCGGCTTTGACGTGAGCAAGGGCTTTGCTTCCAATGGCTACGGTGCGCATTCGCCAGGCGGCTATTCGATGATGGCGGCTTTGCTGACCGAAGTGGTGATGACCATGTTCTTCCTGATCATCATCATGGGAGCCACAGACAAACGTGCGCCTGCTGGCTTGGCACCCATTGCCATCGGCTTGGCCCTGACGCTGATCCACTTGATCAGCATCCCGGTGACGAATACCTCGGTCAACCCCGCCCGCAGCACTGGCGTGGCTTTGTTTGTGGGTGACTGGGCCGTGGCGCAGTTGTGGCTGTTCTGGTTGGCGCCGATCGTGGGCGCGGTGCTGGGTGCTGGCGCTTACCGCCTGATTGCCAGCGAGGACAAATAAAAGACAGGCGGTGGATCTGTTCGGCACCCGCTTGATGGCGGTTGCCGACCCCATTTTTCAAATCCCGCTGGGTCGTTTCAGAGCGGCTGCGCGGTCGGTGCTGAGCAGCTCGACCTCGCGGATTTGGCCCGCGCTGCGCACCGTCAGCCTCAAGCGGGTGCCAGCAGGCCCCAGGGCCCGCAGGCGGCGGTAAAAGTCGGGCAGGTCTTGCAGCGTTTGGCCTTGCAGGGCCAGCAACGTGTCGGCCACCTTGATGCCCGCCAGCGCTGCCGGGCTGTCGGGTGAGACGCGCAGCACGCCCAAGCCGCCGCTGGGCAAGCGCTGGCTGCTGATGCCCAGCCAAGGGGTGGCCGGTTCGCTGCGTTTGCCGCTGCGCAGCAAGTCGGGCAGGGGATCTTTGAGCAGGTTCACGGGCACAAACAAATTGCCGGGCAGCGGCACTTGGTCGCCAAACACGTCCTGCACCAGCAAGGAGCCAATGCCCACCAGTTGGCCTTGATCGTCAAACAGTCCAGACCCACTCCAGTTGTTGACCGCGGGCAGGGTCATCAAAGGCGCGTCCAGCAGGTATTCCCAACTGCCCGCAAACACTTTTCTGGAGACCAGCTCCAGAGCGGTGGGGGCCGTCTCGTTTTGACCCAGGGTCCAGAGCGGGCCAGGAGAGGGCAGGGTGTCCGAGTCGCCCAAGGGCACAGCTTCCAAGCGCAGCGGCACCAGGGCGCGGATCAGGCCCAAGCCACTGAGGTTGTCCACAGCCCGCACTTGTCCTGGAATGCGACGGCCCTGGTGGTCGATCAGGTCCACACTTTCGGCTTCGAGCAGCAAGTAGCCAATCGTCAGCACCAGGTCGGGGCCGATCACCACGCCCGAGCCCTCGCGCCGTTGGCCCAAGGTGCGGCTGGTGTTGGCCTGCGCGTCGCTGCGGCTTTGCACCGTGACCACCGATTGCAGCATCCGCTGCAGCGGCTCGGGCGGCAGGGCTTTGGCTGGATCTTGGGGTGGGGTGTCAGGCTGCCCGGTCGCTTGCGCCCAGGCCAGGCTGCAAGACAACAGGCTGGCACACAAAGCCATGACAAACGGGCGGCGCATGGTCATCCCCTTGAAAAAAATGGCGCTCCAGCAGCAAAAATCTCATTGTGGACGCGGCCATTTAACCCTGTACCCGTAGAGCCTACTGAGCCAGTGGCCAGCAGCGGCATCAGGCGGGAAAGCGTTCGCGCAGTTTGAGTTTGTAGAACTTGCCCGTCGAGGTGCGGGGCACGGCGTCGATGAACTCGTAGCGGTCGGGCACCTGCCACTTGGCAAAGCCGTGCTGCAGCAAATGTGCGGCAAAGGCTTCGGGTTGCGGTACTTTGCCGGGTTTGAGCACGATGCAGGCCAGTGGCCGCTCGCTCCACTTGGGGTCGGGGATGGCGATCACGGCCGCTTCGGCCACGTCGGGGTGGGCCATGAGGGCGTTTTCCAGATCGACCGAGCTGATCCACTCGCCGCCGGACTTGATCAGGTCTTTGGTGCGGTCGGTGATGCGCACAAAACCCAAGGCGTCCACGCTGGCCACATCGCCTGTGCGCAGCCAGCCGTCGGCGCTGAACTTGTCGTCGCTCACGGGCACCTGGTGGTAGCTGCCCGTGATGAAGGGGCCGCGCACCTGGATCTCGCCCACATGCTGGCCGTCCCAGGGCGCGTCCTCACCGTCTTCGCCCCGGATGCGCAGCTCGGTCAGCGGCACCGGCACGCCCGCCATGGCGGCACGGCGGTAACGTTCGTCCATGGACGCGTTTTTCAGCTCCGACTTGGGATAGGACACGGTGCACAAAGGCGAGGTTTCGGTCATACCCCAGCCTTGCAAAATCCAGATGCCGTGCCGGTCAAAGGCGCGAATCAAAGCCTCGGGCACGGCCGCGCCGCCCACCAAAGAGCGCATGCCCGTGGGCAACTTCCAGCGACCGGGTTGGGTGGTTTGTGCGGCTTCATAAGCCTGGATCAGGCCCATCCAGATGGTGGGCACGCCCAGCGACAGGGTGGGGGGCTCGGCCGTCATCAGGTCCAGCAGGTCTTCTGGGTGCAGGTGCGGGCCGGGAAACACCAGCTTCACGCCCATCATCAC
>JANQXJ010000171.1 GCA_030729445.1 Limnohabitans sp.
CACCACGGCAAGCGCGTGCAGGCCCTGGGCGGCGCGAAAAATCACTTGGTCGTCATGCCCGACGCCGACATCGACCAAACCGTCGACGCTTTGATCGGCGCGGGTTACGGCTCGGCCGGCGAGCGCTGCATGGCGATTTCGGTGGCGGTCTTGGTCGGTGATGTGGCCGACAAAATCATCCCCAAACTCATCGAGCGCACCAAAACCTTGAAGGTGCTCAACGGCGAAAACCTGGCCGCTGAAATGGGCCCCATCGTGACCGACGCGGCGCGTCAACGCATCAAGGGCTACATCGACGCGGGCGTGGCCGAAGGCGCCAAGCTCTTGATCGACGGCCGCGAATTTGACGGCGCCAAGGCGGGTGCCGGTTGCGAGCAAGGTTTTTGGTTGGGCGGCACGCTGTTCGACCACGTCACCACCGACATGAAGATCTACAAAGAAGAAATCTTTGGCCCGGTCTTGAGCTGCGTGCGCGTGCCCGACTTCGCCACCGCCGTGCAAATCATCAACGACCACGAATTCGGCAATGGTGTGAGCTGCTTTACCCGCGATGGCAACGTGGCCCGCGAGTTCTCGCGCCGCATCCAAGTGGGCATGGTCGGCATCAACGTGCCGATCCCCGTGCCCATGGCTTGGCACGGCTTTGGCGGCTGGAAGCGCTCGCTGTTTGGCGACATGCACGCTTATGGAGAAGAGGGCGTGCGTTTTTACACCAAGCAAAAGTCCATCATGCAGCGCTGGCCTGAGTCGATTGGCAAGGGCGCTGAGTTTGTGATGCCGACCGCCAAATAAACTGACTTTTGCAGACCTTGCCATTCAGGCGATGGCAGAAACTGGGTTTTGAATTCCCCTTGGCGCAGACATCAGGGATTTCCCCCGAGTGGGGAAATCCCTGAGAAAAACTGGGGTCTTCATCCCTTACATTTCAATGACTCGATGCAAAGCAGTACCTGCATCCTGAGGGCCGAGGAGACATTTCGAGACCCGAAGAACAAGTACATCAAGCAACATCCAAACGAGGTGTGATTTCCTAAGCGTCGCGCAAGCGGCGCTTTTTTTTGGTCATTTCACAAGTGCCTTTGCGAGACAAGCATGGGCCACCGCGGGTGCCACAATCGCCTGCATGGAATTACTGATTGTTTCGCTGGCCTCGCTGCTGGCCGGGCTGATCGACTCGATCGTGGGTGGTGGTGGCCTGATCTTGCTGCCCGCGCTGTTTGCCACCTTCCCCGGCGCAGCCCCCGCCACCTTGTTTGGCACCAACAAAAGCGCCTCGATCTGGGGCACCGCCTTTGCCACGGTGCAGTACAGCCGCAAAGTCGTCATGCCTTGGCGCTCCTTGCTGCCAGCTGCAGGCGCGGGTTTGGTGGGTTCGGTCATCGGGGCTTGGATGGTCACGCAGGTTGACCCTGCCCTGTTTCGCAAAGCCATGCCCGTGATGCTGGCGGCTTTGCTGGTCTACACCTTGGCCAAAAAAGACATGGGTCGCCAGCACGCCCCGCGCTTTGCTGGATCCCAAGAGGCCTGGATCGCGTCAGGCCTAGGTCTGACCATCGGGTTTTACGACGGCTTTTTTGGCCCGGGTACTGGAAGCTTCCTGGTCTTTGCCTACGTACGGCTGCTGGGGTATGACTTTCTAAATGCTTCGGCTTCGGCCAAGCTGATCAACGTCGGGACCAATTTTTCAGCCCTGATGTTGTTCGCCTACCAAGGCCATGTCTGGTGGCACCTGGCACTGGCCATGGCGGTATCTAACATCATTGGCAGCCTGATCGGCACACGCTTGGCACTTAAACACGGGGCAGGCTTTGTGCGTCAGATTTTCATCTTTGTGGTTCTGGCCCTCATCTGCAAAACCGCCTACGACACCTGGCTGCTTTGACCACCGTTCAGCGCAAGCGCCACTTGATTTGCCCAGCGTACTGCGCCAGCGCAACGCCCAACAAAGTCACGCCAGCTCCAGCGATCTTGATCCAGGTGTAGTGCTCGCCCGACAAAGCCCAAGCGAACAAGCCCGCCATGGGCGGCATCAAATACAGCAAAGGTGCTGTGCGGGCCACGCCACGCACGTTGTTGATCCACCCCCAAGCGAGCCAGCCGATGAAGGCCGACACCAAGATGGACCAGAACAAGCCCACCCACGCCCAAAAATCCAGCGCCGCCCAGTTGGCCGCCATGCCGGCGGGCACCGACAGCAGCATGACTGGCAAACCGCCAAGCAAAGTGGCGTAACCCATGGTCAGCACCGGTCCATGCTTTTGCATCACGGGTTTGACCGCCACGGTGTAATAAGAAAAGAAGCTGGCGGCCACCAACAAAACCAAATCACCCCCACCGGCTCGCCAGTTGCCGCCCAACAACTTGTCAGACAGGAACATCAACACCCCACAAAAAGCCAAGGACACCCCCAAAATTTGAGGCCAACTGAGGCGCTCTTGGCCCAGCTTGTACAAAATCAGCAATGTGAAAATAGGCCCACAGGCCAAAATGACCGAGCTGGAAAAAGCGGTGGACCAATGGATGCCATAGGTGACCAAACCCACATGCAATGAATGCCCGATGAAACCCAGCCACGCCATGTGCATCCAGTCTTGACGCGGCAATGGCGGCAGCCAAAGGCCAAATCGCCAGCGCATCAGCACAAGCGCACAGGCGGGCATCAGCAGATATCTGGCCCACAAAAACCCGCCGGGGGTGATCAGGTCAAACAGGTACTTTTGCAGCGTGAAATTGCCGCCCCAGATGACCACCAACACCAACGCCATGAGCAAGGCACGCTGGTCATGGCGGTGAAGGGGGGCGCTGTGGGGCATGTGGTTGATTGTGGGTCCACATGGCACTGCGCCATGTCACGCCCGCAGCAAGCTTTCAGTCTTGCACCAACACGGGCACGCGCTGCGCGAGCGCACACATGAGTTCATAGCCCACGGTGCCCGCTGCTTGTGCCACCTCGTCGATGCCAAGCACCGCGCCTTGGGCCGACTGCCCCCAGAGCGTCACGGTGCTGCCCACACCCGCCTCCGGAAACGGACTCAGGTCCACCGTCAGCATGTCCATGCTCACACGACCCACGGTGCGCCCACGCTCACCGTCCACCAACACGGGTGTGCCTGTGGGGCAGATGCGCGGGTACCCGTCGGCATAACCGCAGGCCACCACGCCAATGCGCATGGGGCTGTCGGCCACGAAGCTCGAGCCATAACCCACGCTGTCGCCCGCTTGCAAGTGCTGCACCGCGATGATCTGGGCGTTCAGGCTCATGGCGGGCTGCAGTCCCCAGTGGGCGGCGTTGTGTTCGGGGAAGTCGGGCGAGCTGCCATACACCGCGATGCCGGGGCGAATCCAGTCGGCTTTGACAGCCGCGTCTTGCGCATGGCGCAAGGTGGCGGCGCTGTTGCTCAAACTGCGCTCACCCGGCAGGTCGCGGGTGGCTTCTTGAAAGCGGGTCATCTGCTCGGCGATGCCTTTGGGGCCATCGGCGTCGCTGAAGTGGGTCATGAGCGAAATTTCGTCCACCTGCGGCAAAGCGTTCAGCCG
>JANQXJ010000172.1 GCA_030729445.1 Limnohabitans sp.
CCGCGAAGGCGGCCGTACCGTTGGCGCTGGCGTGGTTGCCAAGATCATCGCTTAAAGAGGTTTCAAGTAGGGGTATAGCTCAATTGGCAGAGCGTCGGTCTCCAAAACCGAAGGTTGTAGGTTCGATTCCTACTGCCCCTGCCACCTGAAAAGGTGGATTTTCAAGCCCGCTAGTCTCTAGCGGGCTTCCTTGTCTGATCAGGGCCTTTTGAAAACAAGGCTCAACAAAGGTTTTCAGCCGTATGGCAACATCCGAAGTTCAAACAGTCAGTACCGCTGGCGACAAAATGCGTCTTGCCCTGGTGGCTGCGCTGGTGATTGCTGGTTTGGTGGCTTACTACATGTTGTCTGCACAGGGCGTTTGGGTGCAGTGGGCCAGCTTGCTGGTCGGACTTGTGGCTGCGGTTGTGGTGTTCTTCACGGCCGAGACAGGTCGACAGCTGGTGGCTTTTGGGCGCGATGCTGTCCGCGAAACCAAGAAAGTGGTGTGGCCAGAGCGCAAAGAAGCTTTGCAAATCACTTTGTACGTCTTCGCTTTTGTGGTGGTGATGGCGCTGTTTTTGTGGCTCACCGACAAAACTCTGGAATGGGTTTTTTACGATCTGATTCTCGGGTGGAAAAAATAATGAACGATGTTGTAGTCAACGCGCCGATGGCGGGCTCTTCGACCAACCCGGACCTCAAATGGTACGTGGTGCACGCCTATTCGGGCATGGAAAAAGCGGTCGAGCGCAACATCATCGAGCGCATCACGCGCTCCGGCATGGAATCCAAGTTTGGTCGCATTTTGGTCCCCACTGAAGAAGTTGTGGAAATCAAGAACGGCCAAAAGCGCACCACTGAGAGAAAGTTCTTCCCTGGCTATGTGCTGGTGGAAATGGTGATGGATGACGAAACTTGGCACTTGGTCAAGCACACCAACAAAGTCACCGGTTTTGTGGGTGGTGCGAAGAACCGTCCAGCCCCCATCTCCGAAGCGGATGTGGCCAAAATCGTCAACCAGATGCAAGAAGGCACCGACAAACCCCGTCACAAGGTGGAGTTTGAGGTCGGTGAATACATCCGCGTCAAAGAAGGTCCGTTCACGGACTTCAATGGCACGGTGGAAGAAGTCAACTATGAGCGCAACAAGATGCGTGTGTCGGTGACCATTTTCGGTCGCGCTACACCGGTTGAGTTGGAGTTCAGCCAAGTCGAAAAGACTTGATTTTGTAAGCTTTCCGAACAAGTGCTTCCCGACTCGGCACCTGTTTTTGATCTTGAGTCGTTAACCCCGGGGAGCCGAGGGCCTGTGGGTCCAAAGCGTTAAAACCCGCAAGGAGAAAAGCATGGCGAAAAAAATCGTCGGCTTCATCAAGCTGCAAGTGCCAGCTGGTAAAGCCAATCCATCACCACCCATTGGTCCTGCACTGGGCCAACGTGGTTTGAACATCATGGAATTCTGCAAGGCGTTCAACGCCCAGACCCAAGGCGTTGAGCCGGGTCTGCCATTGCCTGTGGTCATCACAGCGTTTGCAGACAAATCCTTCACCTTCATCATCAAGACGCCACCTGCAGCGACATTGATCAAGAAGTCCATCAAGATTGACAAGGCTTCGACCAAGCCAGGTCTGGAAAAGGTCGGCAAGATCACCCGCGCTCAGCTGGAAGAAATCGCCAAGACCAAGATGAAAGATCTGACTGCTGCCGACCTGGACGCAGCCGTTCGCACCATCGCCGGTACTGCCCGTTCCATGGGCGTGAATGTGGAGGGCGTGTAAATGTCCAAGCTCACTAAAAAACAAAAAGCTCTTGCTGGCAAAGTCGACAGCCTGAAGCTGTACGCACTGTCTGACGCTTTGACCATCGTCAAAGAGTGCGCGACCGCCAAGTTTGACGAGTCCATCGATGTCGCCGTCCAACTCGGTATCGATGCCAAGAAGTCTGACCAAGTGGTCCGTGGCGCGGTTGTGTTGCCTAACGGCACCGGTAAAACCGCCCGTGTGGCCGTGTTTGCACAAGGCGCTAAAGCTGAAGAAGCATTGGCTGCAGGTGCAGACGTGGTGGGCATGGACGACCTGGCTGCCCGTGTGAAAGCTGGCGACATGCCTTTCGACGTGGTCATCGCTGCCCCCGACGCCATGCGCGTGGTCGGTACTCTGGGTCAAATCTTGGGCCCACGTGGCCTGATGCCTAACCCCAAAGTCGGCACCGTGACCCCTGACGTGGCCACCGCCGTGAAAAACGCCAAGGCCGGTCAAGTGCAGTTCCGTGTGGACAAAGCCGGTATCGTGCACGGCACCATCGGCCGTCGTTCGTTCGACACCGACAAGTTGCAAGGCAACTTGGCTGCGCTGGTGGAAGCTTTGGTGAAAGCCAAGCCTGCGACCAGCAAAGGCGTGTACCTGCGTAAAGTGGCTGTCTCGTCGACCATGGGTGTGGGCGTTCGCGTCGACACACAATCCATCTCGGCGTGATGGCAAAGATTTGAGAGGCTCATCCGAGCCCCTCAATGTGGTGGGCCGCTGTATTTGCAAAAGTACAGCGGGCCATCCAAGACCGTTGGTGCACACACCGTGTGCTTAATCAACAAAACCTCAAGTTTTCTTGGAGTTTTGGGCCAACGCAGATGGCGATCCCGCTGCAGATGGATGAAGGTCCAAAACAGTTGGTCGCTGCAAATAGGCGTGTTCAAGGGGCAACCTGGACAACACATATAAAGGAGTAGACCTTGAGTCTGAATCGCAGTGAGAAAGAAGCGGTCATTTCCGAAGTGACCGACCTCGCCGCTAAAGCTCAAACGCTGGTGATGGCGGAATACCGTGGCATCACGGTCGCTGACATGACAAACCTGCGCGTCAAAGCTCGCAGCCTGGGCGTTTCGCTGAGCGTGTTGAAAAACACTCTGGCCCGCCGTGCTGTGACCGGTACGCAGTTTGAAGTTGTCGCCGACCAGATGACCGGCCCGCTGATCTATGGCTTCTCTGAAGATGCAGTTGCCGCCGCGAAAGTGGTGGCAGACTTCGCGAAAACCAACGACAAGTTGGTCATTCGCGCAGGCGCATTTGCAGGCAAAGCTTTGGACGTCAACGGCGTGAAGCAATTGGCAAGCATCCCTTCGAAAGAAGTTTTGTTGGCTCAGTTGTGTGGCTTGCTGATGTCGCCAATGTCCCGCACCGCTGTGGTGTTGGGTGCTCTGGCGGCCAAAAAAGGCGAAGGCGAAGCTGTTGCCGCTTAAGGCCAGCGTTCGTGTTTTAACCAATTGTTAGGAAATAAAAATGGCATTCGATAAAGACGCATTTTTGACCGCGCTGGACAGCATGACGGTCATGGAACTCAACGACCTGGTGAAAGCCATCGAAGAGAAGTTTGGTGTGAGCGCTGCCGCTATGGCCGCTCCTGCTGCAGCTGGTGGCGGTGCCGCTGCTGCTGCTGAAGAGAAGACTGACTTCAACGTCATGTTGCTCGAAGCCGGCGCCAACAAAGTGTCCGTGATTAAAGCTGTGCGCGAAATCACCGGTCTGGGCTTGAAAGAAGCCAAAGACTTGGTGGATGGTGCTCCTAAGGCGGTCAAAGAAAGCCTGCCTAAGGCTGACGCTGAAGCCGCTAAGAAGAAGCTGGAAGAAGCCGGCGCCAAGGCCGAACTCAAGTAATTCGGTTTTGTTCCAAGGCTGGAGTGTCCGAAAGGGCCTCCAGCCTTTGGTGCTTGAAGAGCACACCGAAAAGCAGACTCCATTCAGTCTACTTTCCAGTGTTTTAGCGAAACACCGGAAAGTAGATTGAGCCCAGTCTTCTTTCCAGTGTTTTCTGACCCGACTGCAGAAGACCCTTGGTTCGGGTTGCGTGCAATGCGCAATCGTCCGCCAACGCTGGTAGAGGCCAGCCGCCAAGACCGTTGAGAGAGTGCAACAGCTCGCTCGGCAAACAGTTCTGAAAGATCAAGCCCGGAGATCTCATGGCCTATTCATACACCGAACGCAAGCGAATCCGCAAAAGTTTCGGCAGCCGCGAAAGCGTGCTCGAAGTTCCTTACCTGCTGCAAATGCAAAAAGACGCTTACACGTCATTCTTGCAAGCAGGTGTTGTTTCATCCAAACGTACACACGAAGGCCTGCAGGCCGCATTCGAGTCGGCATTTCCCATCGTGTCCCACAACGGTTTTGTGGAGATGAAATTTGTCGAGTACAACCTGGCCAAACCAGCGTTTGATGTGCGCGAGTGCCAGACCCGTGGCCTGACATTCTCTTCGGCCGTGCGTGCACGCGTGCAGCTCATCATTTACGACCGTGACTCGTCGACCTCCCAAAACAAAGTGGTCAAAGAAGTCAAAGAGCAAGAGGTCTACATGGGCGAAGTGCCCTTGATGACCGACAAAGGCTCTTTCATCATCAACGGCACTGAGCGTGTGATCGTGTCTCAGTTGCACCGCTCGCCTGGCGTGTTCTTCGAGCACGACAAGGGCAAGACCCACAGCTCGGGCAAGTTGCTGTTCTCGGCCCGCATCATCCCTTACCGCGGTTCGTGGCTCGACTTTGAGTTCGACCCGAAAGACATTTTGTATTTCCGCGTTGACCGCCGTCGCAAGATGCCCGTTTCCATTCTGCTCAAGGCCATTGGCCTGAACCCAGAGTCGATCCTGGCAAACTTCTTTGTGAACGACAACTTCCGTCTGATGGACAGCGGTGCACAAATGGAATTTGTGGCCGAACGTCTGCGCGGCGAGGTGGCCCGTTTTGACATCACCGACAAATCCGGCAAAGTGGTGGTGGCCAAAGACAAGCGCATCACCGTGCGCCACACACGCGAGTTGGAGCAGTCCGGCACCACGCACGTCAGCGTTCCAGAAGACTTCCTGATTGGCCGTGTGGTGGCACGCAGCATTGTCGAAGCCGATACCGGCGAAATCATCGCCAAGGCCAACGAAGAGTTGACCGAAGCCTTGCTGAAAAAATTGCGCACGGCTGGTGTGCAGGACCTGCCTTGCATCTACACGAACGAACTCGACCAGGGCGCGTACATCTCGCAAACCCTGCGCATCGACGAGACCGTGGACGAATTCGCAGCACGCGTGGCCATCTACCGCATGATGCGTCCTGGTGAGCCGCCAACTGAAGACGCAGTGCAGGCCCTGTTCCAGCGCTTGTTCTACAACCCCGACACTTACGATTTGTCGCGTGTGGGCCGCATGAAATTCAACGCCCGTGTGGGCCGTGGCGAGTCCACAGGTCCCATGGTGTTGACCAACGAAGACATCTTGGCCGTGGTCAAGATCTTGGTGGACCTGCGTAACGGTAACGGCGAAGTCGATGACATCGACCACCTGGGCAACCGCCGCGTGCGTTGCGTGGGCGAGTTGGCCGAGAACCAGTACCGCACCGGTCTGGCACGAATCGAAAAGGCCGTTAAAGAGCGTCTGGGTCAAGCCGAACAAGAGCCTTTGATGCCGCATGACCTGATCAACTCCAAGCCGATTTCTGCGGCCCTGAAAGAGTTCTTTGGCGCCTCTCAGCTCTCGCAGTTCATGGACCAGACCAACCCTCTGGCTGAGATCACCCACAAGCGCCGCGTCTCGGCTCTTGGCCCAGGTGGTTTGACCCGCGAGCGTGCAGGCTTCGAAGTGCGTGACGTGCACGTGACCCACTACGGTCGTGTGTGCCCTATCGAAACACCAGAAGGTCCAAACATTGGTTTGATCAACTCTTTGGCTTTGTATGCCCGCTTGAACGAGTACGGTTTCATTGAAACCCCATACCGTCGCGTGGTGGACGGCAAAGTGACAATGGACATCGACTACCTGTCGGCCATCGAAGAAGGCAAGTACGTCATCGCCCAGGCCAACGCCACTTTGGACAAAGACGGCAAGCTGACTGGCGACTTGGTGTCTGCCCGTGAAAAAGGTGAATCCATCCTGTGTGGTGCCGAGCGCATCCAGTACATGGACGTGTCGCCTGCCCAAATCGTGTCTGTGGCCGCATCACTCGTTCCGTTCTTGGAGCACGATGACGCCAACCGCGCTTTGATGGGTGCCAACATGTCGCGTCAGGCCGTGCCTGTGCTGCGCCCTGAAAAGCCCATGGTCGGTACCGGCATCGAGCGCGTTGCAGCGGTCGACTCCGGCACCGTGGTGACCGCGACCCGTGGCGGTATCGTCGACTATGTCGACGCGACCCGCATCGTGATCCGCGTGAATGACGCTGAAGCTTTGGCTGGTGAAGTGGGTGTGGACATCTACAACCTGATCAAGTACCAGCGCTCCAACCAGAACACCAACATCCACCAGCGTCCCATCGTCAAGCGTGGCGACAAACTGGCCAAGGGTGACGTGATTGCTGATGGTGCATCGACCGACCTGGGTGAAATCGCCATCGGTCAGAACATGCTGATCGCTTTCATGCCTTGGAACGGCTACAACTTCGAAGACTCGATCTTGATCAGTGAGCGCGTGGTGGCCGAAGACCGCTACACCTCGATCCACATCGAAGAACTCGTGGTCATGGCCCGTGACACCAAGCTGGGCGCCGAAGAAATTTCGCGCGACATCCCCAACCTGTCCGAGCAACAACTGGGTCGTCTGGACGACTCCGGCATCATTTACGTGGGCGCCGAAGTGCAACCCGGCGATGTGCTGGTGGGCAAAGTGACCCCCAAAGGCGAGACCACCCTCACGCCTGAAGAAAAACTGCTGCGCGCCATCTTCGGCGAAAAAGCCAGCGATGTGAAAGACACCTCGTTGCGCGTGGACCAGGGCTCGCAAGGCACCGTGATCGACGTGCAGGTTTTCACCCGTGAAGGCATCGTGCGTGACAAGCGTGCCCAGCAAATCATTGACGACGAACTCAAGCGTTTCCGCCTGGATCTGAACGACCAGCTGCGCATCGTGGAAGCTGACGCGTTTGACCGCATCGAGAAACTCCTCGTGGGTCGCGTGGCCAACGGCGGTCCGCAAAAGCTGGCCAAGGGCACCAAGCTCGACAAGGCCTACATGGAGTCGGTGGACAAATTCCATTGGTTCGACATTCGCCCAGCCGAAGACGACGTGGCCATGCAACTGGAGTCCATCAAGAACTCGCTGGAGCAAACGCGCCACAGCTTCGACTTGTCGTTTGAAGAAAAGCGCAAGAAGCTCACACAAGGCGACGAGTTGCCAGCAGGCGTGCTCAAAATGGTCAAGGTCTACCTGGCCGTCAAGCGCCGCTTGCAGCCTGGTGACAAGATGGCCGGCCGTCACGGTAACAAAGGTGTGGTCTCCAAGATCGTGCCCGTCGAAGACATGCCTTTCATGGCCGACGGCACACCCGCCGACATCGTGCTCAACCCGCTGGGCGTGCCTTCGCGCATGAACGTGGGTCAGGTGCTCGAAGTCCACTTGGGCTGGGCTGGCAAAGGCATTGGCCAACGCATTGGCAATATGCTCCAAGCAGAAACCCAGCGCATGGAAAAGATTGCCGAACTGCGCAAGCTGTTCGAGCAGCTCTACAACAGCATGGGCCGCAAGGAAGATCTGTCGCAATTGAGCGATGACGAAGTGCTGGACATGGCGAACAACCTGAAAGAGGGCTTCCCCTTCGCCACCCCCGTGTTCGACGGTGCGGCGGAAGAAGAAATCCGCGCCATGTTGCACCTGGCTTATCCAGAAGACCTGGCCAAAGCCAAGGGTCTGACGGCCACACGCACACAAGCCAATTTGTTTGACGGCCGCACGGGCGAAGCCTTTGACCGTCCAACCACCATTGGCTACATGCACTTCCTGAAGTTGCACCACTTGGTGGACGACAAGATGCACGCCCGCTCGACCGGTCCTTACAGCTTGGTCACACAGCAGCCGCTGGGCGGTAAGGCGCAGTTCGGTGGTCAGCGTTTCGGTGAGATGGAAGTGTGGGCGTTGGAAGCGTATGGCGCTTCTTACGTTCTGCAAGAGATGCTCACCGTGAAGTCAGACGACGTGCAAGGTCGTACCAAGGTGTACGAGAGCATCGTCAAAGGCGAACACTCCATCGAAGCGGGCATGCCCGAATCGTTCAACGTGCTGGTCAAGGAAATCCGTTCGCTGGGCCTTGACATCGAGCTCGAGCGTTCTTAATTCACAGGCAAAGGATTCAAACCATGAAATCACTACTCGACCTGTTCAAGCAGTTCACGCCCGATGACCACTTCGATGCCATCCGCATCGGCCTGGCATCGCCCGAGAAGATCCGTTCGTGGTCTTTTGGCGAAGTGAAAAAGCCTGAAACCATCAACTACCGCACCTTCAAGCCCGAGCGCGATGGTCTCTTTTGCGCCAAGATCTTTGGCCCCATCAAAGACTACGAATGCTTGTGCGGCAAGTACAAGCGCCTCAAGCACCGCGGTGTCATCTGCGAGAAGTGCGGCGTTGAAGTCACACAGACCAAAGTGCGTCGCGAACGCATGGGTCACATTGACCTGGCTGCACCTTGCGCCCACATCTGGTTCCTGAAGTCGCTGCCTTCGCGTTTGGGCCTGGTGCTCGACATGACGCTGCGTGACATCGAACGTGTGTTGTACTTTGAAGCGTATGTCGTGACCGATCCTGGTATGACACCGCTCAAGAAGTTCGGCATCATGTCCGAGGACGATTACGACGCCAAAGTCAAAGAGTACGGCGATGAATTCGTGGCCAAGATGGGCGCCGAAGGCATCAAGGAATTGCTGCAAGGCATCGACATCGAAAGCGAAATCGAGCGCCTGCGTGGTGACTTGACCGGTTCCGAACTCAAGGTCAAGAAGAACTCCAAGCGCCTCAAAGTGCTGGAAGCCTTCAAGAAGTCGGGCATCAAGCCCGAGTGGATGGTGCTCGAAGTGCTGCCCGTGTTGCCACCGGACTTGCGTCCGCTGGTGCCGCTGGACGGCGGCCGCTTTGCGACCTCCGACCTGAACGACCTGTACCGCCGCGTCATCAACCGCAACAGCCGTCTGCGCCGTTTGCTGGAATTGAAGGCGCCAGAGATCATTGCGCGCAACGAAAAGCGCATGTTGCAAGAAGCCGTGGACAGCTTGCTGGACAACGGCCGTCGCGGCAAGGCCATGACCGGCGCCAACAAGCGTGCCTTGAAGTCTTTGGCCGACATGATCAAAGGCAAGAGCGGTCGTTTCCGTCAAAACTTGCTGGGCAAGCGCGTCGACTACTCCGGTCGTTCGGTCATTACCGTGGGCCCAACACTCAAACTGCACCAGTGCGGTTTGCCCAAGTTGATGGCCATTGAGTTGTTCAAGCCTTTCATCTTCGCGCGTCTCGAAGCCATGGGCATCGCGACCACCATCAAGGCCGCCAAGAAGGAAGTCGAAGCCGGTACACCCGTGGTCTGGGACATCCTGGAAGAGGTCATCAAAGAGCACCCCGTGATGCTGAACCGTGCGCCTACGCTGCACCGTTTGGGCATCCAGGCTTTTGAGCCTTTGCTGATCGAAGGCAAAGCCATTCAGTTGCACCCCCTCGTTTGCGCGGCCTTCAACGCCGACTTCGACGGTGACCAGATGGCCGTTCACGTGCCTTTGTCGGTCGAAGCACAGATGGAAGCCCGCACTTTGATGCTGGCTTCGAACAACATCTTGTTCCCCGCTTCTGGCGAACCATCGATTGTGCCGTCACAAGACGTGGTGCTGGGTTTGTATTACGCGACCCGCGACCGCATCAACGCCAAGGGCGAAGGCCTGATCTTCTCCGACATCGGTGAAGTGCAGCGCGCCCTGGACGCCAATGCTGTTGAGTTGACCGCCAAGATCAACGTGCGCATGACCGAGTGGACCAAAGACAAAGCCACGGGCGAATTCACCTCGTCGGTGTCGATGGTGGAAACCACCGTGGGCCGAGCCTTGTTGTCCGAGATCCTGCCTAAGGGCTTGCCCTTCAGCAACCTGAACAAGGCGCTGAAGAAGAAGGAAATCTCCAAGCTGATCAACACGTCTTTCCGCAAGTGCGGTTTGAAAGAGACCGTGGTGTTCGCCGACAAGTTGTTGCAAAACGGTTTCCGTTTGGCCACACGCGCCGGTATCTCGATCGGTATCGACGACATGTTGGTGCCGCCTGAGAAGCCCGCCATCATTGAAGCGGCCGAAAAAGAAGTCAAAGACATCGAGCAGCAATACGTCTCCGGTTTGGTGACCGCTGGCGAGCGCTACAACAAGGTCGTTGACATCTGGGGCAAAGCCGGCGACGTCGTCTCCAAAGTGATGATGGACCAGCTGCGCAAAGAGAAAACCATTGACCGCCATGGCAACGAAGTCGATCAGGAATCGTTCAACTCGATTTACATGATGGCCGACTCCGGCGCCCGCGGCTCTGCAGCGCAGATTCGCCAGTTGGCCGGTATGCGTGGTCTGATGGCCAAGCCTGACGGCTCGATCATTGAGACCCCCATCACGGCGAACTTCCGTGAAGGTCTGAACGTGTTGCAGTACTTCATCTCGACACACGGTGCACGTAAAGGTCTGGCCGACACGGCGTTGAAGACCGCCAACTCGGGTTACCTGACCCGTCGTTTGGTGGACGTGACACAAGACTTGGTCGTGACCGAGCTCGATTGCGGCACCTCTGACGGCTCGCTGATGCGCGCCATCGTTGAAGGTGGTGAAGTGATCGAATCGCTGCGCGACCGCATCTTGGGCCGTACCGTCGTCGAAGACGTCTTGCACCCTGAAAACCGTGCCGTGCTGGCCGAAGCGGGTGTTTTGCTCGACGAAGACATGCTCGACGAACTCGAAGCCGCGGGCGTTGACGAAGTCAAAGTGCGCACAGCACTGACTTGCGCCACACGTTTCGGCTTGTGCGCCAAGTGCTATGGCCGCGATTTGGGCCGTGGCGGCCTGGTCAACAACGGCGAAGCGGTTGGTGTGATTGCTGCCCAGTCGATTGGCGAGCCTGGCACACAGCTGACCATGCGGACCTTCCACATCGGTGGTGCGGCTTCACGTGCGGCGGTGGCCTCCAGCGTGGAAGCCAAATCCAACGGTGCCATTGGTTTTAACGCCACCATGCGTTATGTGACCAACAGCAAAGGCGAGTTGGTGGTGATTTCCCGCTCCGGTGAGATCGTCATCAGCGAACACGGCCGTGAGCGTGAGCGTCACAAAGTGCCTTACGGTGCCATCTTGTCGGTCAAGGCCGACCAGACCATCAAGGCTGGCGCCATCTTGGCCAACTGGGACCCACTGACACGTCCGATCATCACCGAGTACGCAGGTACCGTGAAGTTCGAGAACGTCGAAGAAGGCCTGACTGTGGCCAAGCAGCTCGACGAAGTGACCGGCTTGTCGACCCTGGTGGTCATTGACCCCAAGCGCCGTGGCGCTGCCAAGGTCATCCGTCCACAGGTCAAGCTGATCGATGCTCAAGGCAAAGAAGTCAAGATTCCTGGCACCGACCACTCGGTGACCATCGGTTTCCAGATCGGCTCGCTGATCCAGGTGCGCGACGGCATGGACGTGGGCCCTGGCGAAGTGCTGGCCCGTATCCCGGTCGAAGGTCAAAAGACCCGAGACATCACCGGCGGTTTGCCCCGTGTGGCCGAACTGTTCGAAGCCCGCACACCCAAAGACAAAGGCATGCTCGCCGAGATCACCGGTACCGTGTCGTTCGGTAAGGAAACCAAAGGCAAGGTCCGCTTGCAGATCACCGACCCTGAAGGCAAGGTCTGGGATGAACTGATCCCCAAGGAAAAGAACATCCTGGTGCACGAAGGCCAAGTGGTCAACAAGGGCGAGAGCATTGTGGACGGCCCAGCCGACCCACAAGACATCTTGCGCTTGCTGGGCATCGAAGAGCTGGCCCGCTACATCGTCGACGAAGTGCAGGACGTTTACCGCTTGCAAGGCGTGAAGATCAACGACAAACACATTGAAGTGATTGTTCGTCAGATGCTGCGCCGCGTGGTGGTCGAGAACATCGGTGATTCGAACTACATCTCCGGTGAGCAGGTGGAGCGCTCCGAAATGCTCAACACCAACGATGCTCTGCAGCGCGACGGCAAGATCCCCGCGACCTTCAGCAACTTGTTGCTGGGTATCACGAAGGCCTCTTTGTCGACCGACTCGTTCATCTCGGCCGCTTCCTTCCAGGAAACGACCCGCGTGTTGACCGAAGCGGCCATCATGGGCAAGCGCGACGAGTTGCGTGGTCTGAAGGAAAACGTGATCGTCGGTCGCTTGATTCCGGCCGGTACGGGCTTGGCTTATCACCAAGCACGCAAAGTGAAGGACGCCATGGACGACGCCGAGCGCAAAGCCATTGCGGACGCCGAAGCGGCGGATCTGGCCGGTGATACGGCCGAAGACACCGTGACCGACGCAGGCGAAGCGGCCTGAACCATGTCACCACCGCCTGAGCGGTGAGCCTACTCAGCCCCTGTACCGCCATGTGGTCAGGGGCTGTTTTTATGGGGTGATGACTCTGCGAGGAATACAAGATGGCTGCTCTGGTGTTGGGTATGGTGATGGCCTTGTGCCTGTTTTGGTCAGTGGGTGCGCACAACCGTTTGGTGCGATTGCGCTCAGAAGTGGTGCGGCAATGGAGCAGTGTGGACGCCGTGTGGTTGCGCCTCTTGGTGCGTTTGCAAGGGGGCTTGGCGGCGCGGCAAAGTCTGGTCAGCGAGGCCGAGGCGCAAGAGTTGCAGGCGGTGCAAACCGCCAGTGAACAGATGCTCGAGGCCCTCACGCAGGCCCGCTTGCAGCCCCTGGACGAAGCGGTGCAAAAACAGGTGATCAGCCAGCATCTGCAACTGGTCAGTGAAATCCGAGTGTTGCAACAACAAGCCCATGAGGCCATCCGGCCCGATTTGGAGATTGCGCTCAACCGCATGCGCCAAACCTTGCCTGCTGCCATGATTCCGTACCACGTGGCCGTTGGTGCTTACAACGACGCATTGAGCACGAGGCCAGCTTCTTGGTTGGCGCGGCGTTTGAACTTCAAACCCGCCGTGCGCATGGACCTGACCATGGCCTCCACTTGAGAGCCGTCACCATGAGCGACAAGCCTTCAGCACAAAAGCGCCAAGAAGAGAAGGTGCAAGGCGCAGCGCTGCCCGCAGCCAGGCGCAAGCCCAGCACGGGCCAGTCACAAGCCCGTGATCACGGAACGGCCATGTCTGTGCCCTTGTCGCGGCAGCTGCAAGCCACGGCAGCGGTGGTTCAAGCCGTGCGGGCCGGCCGCTCGTTGACCACTGAATTGGCCAGCGTGTCCCCCGAGCTGCGCCCGGGCGTTCAAGCGCTGACTTTTCAGGTGATGCGGCAACTGGGCCGCGCCATGGCTCTGCGCGAGCGTTTGGCCAGCAAGGCACCGCCTCCTGCGGCCGATGCTTTGTTGTGCACAGCGCTGGCACTGAGCTGGCAGGATGAAGGTGCGCCCTATCCGGCACACACCTTGGTCAACCAGGCCGTCGAGGCAGCAAGGCAACAAAGACAGACCGCAGCCCAAAGTGGCTTCATCAACGCGTGTTTGCGCCGATTCCTGCGCGAGCGCGAGGACTTGGTGGCCGAAACGGACAGTGACCCACAGGCCCGTTGGAACCACCCGCGCTGGTGGGTGGCGCGTGTGCAGGACGAATACCCACAGGACTGGCAACAATTGCTGAACATGGCGCAACAAGCAGCCCCCATGAGCCTGCGTGTGGATACCCGTCATCACAGTGTGGCCGCGTACCAGGCGCAGCTACAGGCCTTGGGCTTGGGTGCCAAGGCAGTGGGCGCATCGGGTTTACAGCTCGAGCGTGCGGTGCCCGTGCACCAGTTGCCCGGATTTGAGCTGGGCCATGTGTCGGTGCAAGATGCTGCGGCGCAAGTGGCTGCCCCTTTGTTGCTGCAAGGCCTGAATGAGGATCGGCCCTGGCGCATTTTGGATGCATGTGCAGCACCCGGGGGTAAAACAGGGCACCTGCTGGCCTGCTACCCCCAAGCACAGGTTTTGGCGCTGGATGTGGATGCCGCGCGGTGCCAACGCATCGAGGACAACTTGATGCGCTTGGGCGCACAGGCTCAGGCCCGCGCCCAGGTCCGCGCTGCCGATGCCGCCCAGCCTGCAAAGTGGTGGGACGGTGTGGCTTTTGACGCGATCTTGCTGGATGCACCTTGCACTGCTTCCGGCATTGTGCGCAGACACCCTGATGTGCGCTGGCTGCGCCGCCCTGGCGACAGTGCACAACTGGCCCAGACTCAGGCCAAACTGCTCAAGGCCCTGTGGCCCCTGCTGGCCCCGGGTGGTCGCTTGCTGTACTGCACCTGCTCGGTTTTCCACTCGGAGGGAGAAGACACCGTGCAAGCGTTTCTTCAGCGCAACACCCAGGCACGAATGCTGCCCTCACCCGGTCATTTGATCCCCGGGAAAATACCCATGGGCCTTCCTCTCAAGCACAATGCATTGGGTGAACATGACGGTTTCTATTACGCACTGCTGGAGAAGATTCGGGATTGAGCTTGGCGCTTGGTTGGCCCGGGCTTTGCTCATGGTCTTGCTGGGTCTTGGCAGTGCATGGGCTCAAACCTCCAGTGTGGAACTCACCGAGCTGACGCCGGTGCGCAAAGACAATGCCCTGCTGCTCAATGCCCAGCTGAAACTGGAATTGGGCCCGGCCGTGGAAGACGCCCTCATCAAAGGCCTTGCGGTGCATTTTGTGGCGGAGGCCGAGGTGTTGCGCGAGCGCTGGTACTGGACTGACAAAAAAACCGGCTCGGCCAGCCGATATTACCGCTTGGCTTTTCAGCCCTTGACCCGCCGCTGGCGCCTGAATGTCTCCAGCGAGCCGATATCCGGCACGGGCCTGGCGGGCAGTATTTCTCAGAACTTCGAAACCTTGGCCGAAGCCTTGGGCGTTATCCGTCGTCAATCGGCCTGGAAAATCGCCGATGCCCAGAGCCTGGACCCAGATGCCCGCCAGCGCCTGCGTTACGAATTCAGGCTCGATGTCACCCAATTGCCGCGTCCATTCCAAATTGCTGCTGGCAACCAGGCCGACTGGAACCTGCAGGTCATCAAGACCCTGCGCCTGAGCGAAGAGCTGGTGCGCTGACATGGCCTGGCTCAAAGGAACCCACTCACCCTTGACCGAGAGGCCCTCACGGACCAGCCGTTGGTTGATGCTGGTGGGCGCCTTGAGCGTGGCGGCGATTGGCATCGGTTTGTTGGTGCTCATGACGCAGGCCACCGGTAACCGTGAGCGCTACAACGAAAACTATGAATGGCTGGTGCTCATCAACGCGGTGGTGGCCAGTGGCTTGTTGATCACCATTTTGTGGGGCATGGTGCGCTTGTTGCGCAGCTTGTACAAAGGCCAATTTGGCTCACGCTTGCTGGTCAAGCTCGCGGGCATTTTTGCCCTGGTGGGGGTCATCCCGGGCTTGCTCATTTATGTGGTGTCCTACCAGTTCGTCTCGCGCTCAATCGAAAGCTGGTTTGACGTGAAAGTGGAGGCGGCCTTGGTGGCGGGCCTGAACCTGGGGCGGGCCACCTTGGACACGCTCAGTGACGATTTGAGCAAGCAAAGTCGTGCAGCTGCTGCGAATTGGGCAGAAACCAGCGAACTCAACCCAGCTCTTGCGGCCGAAAAAATACGCACTCAAATGGGCGTGAGCGATGTGGCCATCTGGAGCTTGGGCGGACAAATGGTGGCCAGCGCAGGACCTTCGCGCTTTCAACTCAGGGCCGATCGCCCCACACCGCAGCAGCTGAGGGAGGCCCGTCAAAAAGGCAGTCTCGTCTGGGTGGAGGGGTTGGACGAAGCCATTCCCGGTGGCGATAAGGGCCGAATCAAAGTCTTGGTACTGTTCCCTCAATGGAGTTTGGCCCTGAGCGAAGACCGGCGTTTGCTCATGGTGACCCAAGAGCTGCCCCCCACGTTGGTGAACAACGCGCTGGAGGTGCAATCTGCTTACCGCGAATACCAAGAACGGGCCTTGGCCCGTGATGGCCTTCGGCGCATGTACATCGGCACCCTCACACTGAGCCTTTTTCTGGCCGTGCTGGGAGCCATCTTGCTGGCCGTTTTGCTGGGCAACCAACTGGCGCGTCCCTTGCTGCTGTTGGCCCATGGCATGCGCCAGGTGGCAGCGGGTGACTTGCGGCCCAAACTGGCACTGCAAGGCAAAGACGAGTTGGGGGGGCTGACCCGCTCGTTTGCAGACATGACTCAGCAACTGGCCGATGCCCGTGTCAACGTCGAGCGCAGTCTGAGCCAGCTCGATCAGGCCAGAGGCAAGCTGCAAACCATCTTGGACAACCTGACAGCGGGTGTCATGGTGTTGGATGAACAAGGCATCATTGCGTCAGCCAATCCTGGTGCTACACGCATTTTGCGGGTACCAGTCGGTGCCCACGAAGGCCAAGGCCTGCAAGGTTTACCGGGCTTGCAGTCTTTTGCGCAAGAGGTGGATGCGCAATTCCAGGCCCTGCACGCCGGCACCGATGTGCATGAGTTGGACCACTGGCAAAAGTCATTCGACATCCACGCAGCGGGTCAAGGCTTGGGCCAGACCGGTGTGACCTTGCTCGCACGTGGGGCTGTCTTGCCCGATGGGATGCGTTTGTTGGTGTTCGACGACATCTCTGAAATTGTTTCGGCCGAACGTGCGCAGGCCTGGGGTGAAGTGGCCCGCAGGTTGGCGCACGAAATCAAAAATCCGCTCACGCCAATTCAGTTGTCTGCTGAGCGTCTGGAAAGGCGGCTGATTGGCAAATTGGAGGCGCAAGACGACGCGGTGCTGGCCAAATCGGTCAAGACCATCGTCGACCAGGTGGAGGCCATGAAACGCCTGGTCAACGAATTCCGCGACTACGCCCGTTTGCCATCGGCCGAACTCAAGCCCCTGCAACTCAACGCCTTGGTCAGTGACGTGCTGGCGCTGTACGCCAGCGAGTCGCAGGACAGCCTGACACGCGCCAAAGTGGTCGCCGAGCTGGATGCCGCATGTCCGGCCATCTTGGGCGACGAACAGCAATTGCGTCAAGTCATCCATAACCTGCTGCAAAACGCACAAGACGCCTGCGAGGTGCGTGGCCAAGGCCTGGCCAATGCCCGAGTGCAGGTCCGCACCGAGTGGCGTGCGCAGCGCCAACGGGTGCGTTTGACGGTGACCGACACCGGCCCTGGCTTTGCCCCGCATATTTTGCAACGTGCCTTTGAACCGTACGTCACCACCAAGGCCAAGGGCACCGGACTGGGCTTGGCGGTGGTCAAAAAAATAGCAGATGAACACGGCGCTCGCATCGACCTGAGTAACCTCCAAGAGGGCGACAACATTCAGGGTGCCCAAGTCTCGTTATCATTCGCAGTAGCGCAAACCGCACAGGGGCTGGAACACCCCCATTTTTGAACAGAGACAAAACAGGCATATGGCAAATATTTTGGTGGTGGACGATGAGCTGGGCATTCGCGACCTGCTCTCAGAAATCCTCTTTGACGAGGGGCACCAGGTCGAACTTGCCGAAAACGCCGCGCAAGCACGTGAGGCTCGCCAGAACATGCGCCCTGACCTGGTGCTTCTGGACATTTGGATGCCCGACACCGATGGTGTAAGCCTTCTCAAAGAGTGGGCCGCCAATGGTTTGTTGAATATGCCCGTGATCATGATGAGTGGCCACGCCACCATCGATACCGCAGTGGATGCGGTCAAGATCGGCGCACAGGCCTTTCTTGAAAAACCGATCACCTTGCAAAAACTGCTCAAGGCGGTTGAGCAAGGTCTGGCCCGTGACCAGGTACAGCAAGCGATGTTGGCTGCCAGCCCACCTCCGCCACCCAGTGTGCTCTCTATGTCCACGGTGGTCGACTTGGACAACATGGCTGCCCCCGATGTACAGCAAAGTTTCGAGCTTGACCGTCCGCTGCGCGAAGCCCGTGATGCCTTCGAAAAAGCCTACTTTGAATTTCATTTGGCCCATGAGGGTGGTTCCATGACCCGGGTTGCCGAGAAAACGGGTTTGGAACGCACCCACCTCTACCGCAAACTTAAACAACTTGGCGTTGATCTCACGCGAAGCAAGCGCAACCACTGACAGACCCTATGGGTCTTGTTATCTGGCTATTTTTTGAGGCGCCTGCTTCGAAGCTCTTAAAAGACCTGCTAGAATACAAGGCTCAGGCCCGGTAGCTCAGTTGGTAGAGCAGCGGATTGAAAATCCGCGTGTCGGCAGTTCGATTCTGCCCCAGGCCACCA
>JANQXJ010000173.1 GCA_030729445.1 Limnohabitans sp.
CGAAGGCGCACAAGGCACCTTGCTCGACGTGGACCACGGCACTTACCCCTTTGTGACCTCCAGCAACTGCGTGGCGGGCAATGCCGCCGCAGGTGCTGGCGTGGGCCCGGGCATGCTGCACTACATCCTAGGCATCACCAAGGCGTATTGCACCCGTGTGGGCGGCGGTCCGTTCCCCACCGAGCTCGACTGGGAAACCCCCGGCACGCCCGGTTACCACATGTCCACCGTGGGCGCCGAAAAAGGCGTGACCACCGGCCGTTCACGCCGCTGCGGCTGGTTCGATGCCGCCTTGCTCAAGCGCAGTGCACAGGTCAACGGTCTGTCTGGCTTGTGCATCACCAAACTGGACGTGCTCGACGGCTTGAAAGAGTTGCTGTTGTGCACCGGCTATGAACTGGACGGCGAAACCATCGACATCTTGCCCATGGGCGCGGACGAAATTGCCCGCTGCAAGCCGATTTACGAAGTGATTCCCGGCTGGACCGAGACCACCGTGGGCGTGACCGAGATGGACAAGCTGCCCGCCTCGGCCCGTTATTACTTGGACCGCATTGCCCAAGTGACCGGCGTGCCCGTGCATGTGGTGTCCACCAGCCCCGACCGTGACCACACGATCTTGTTGCACAACCCCTTTGCGGCCTGAGTTTTTCAGTTCGCGAGACCCATCGATCTCAACCCCTGATTTTTTGGAGTGACCCCATGTTGACCGAAGACGGCAAGCACCTGTACGTGAGCTACGACGAGTACCACAACCTGATCGAAAAACTCGCGATCAAAATCCACCAGTCCGGCTGGGAGTTTGACAACATCCTGTGCCTGGCCCGTGGCGGCATGCGCCCAGGCGACATTTTGTCGCGCATCTTCGACAAGCCTTTGGCCATCATGTCCACCAGCTCTTACCGCGCTGAAGCCGGCACGGTCCAAGGCCACTTGGACATTGCCCGTTACATCACCACACCCAAAGGCGAGATCGCTGGCAAAGTGCTGTTGGTGGACGACCTCGCTGACACCGGCCACACCTTGCGTGCGGTGGTTGACCAGCTCAAGAACAACTACAAACCTGTGACCGAGCTGCGCACAGCCGTCATCTGGACCAAAGGCGTGTCCACCTTCAAGCCCGATTATTCGATCGAGGACTTGCCCACCAATCCCTGGATCCACCAGCCCTTCGAGCCTTACGACAACATGCGCCCCGAAAAGTTGATGGAAAAATGGCGCGTCTGATCCGCTTCGGACTTTCCCTCATATGACCTGCAAACAGCCTCCTTCGGGAGGCTGTTTGCATTAGGATGTCCCGATGCAAAACAACACTCAAAAAACCATCTCCTCGCCCAGCGTCACGGGCCTGATCCATCACCCCTACACCGCACCAGCCGGGTTCGAGGCCCCTCAGCCTGGGGTGTTCAAGGCCTCAACCGTTTATTTCCCCACCGTGGCCGACATGCGCCAGCGTGAATGGAAAGACAAGTCTGCTTACACCTACGGCCTGCATGGCACCCCTACCACCTATTTGCTAGAAGAGCGTTTGAGCAGCCTCGAAGGGGGGCTGCAATGTGTGCTGGTGCCCAGCGGCTTGGCGGCTTTGGCCTTGGTGGCTTTGGCCGTGCTCAAAACCGGCGATGAAGTCCTGATCCCGGACAACGCTTACGGCCCCAACAAAGCGCTGGCCGATGGCGAGTTGCGCCACTTTGGCATCACGCACCGTTTTTACGACCCGATGGACCCGGATGACCTGTCTCGCCAGATCACGGCCAGCACCCGCCTGGTGTGGCTCGAAGCGCCCGGCTCGGTGAGCATGGAGTTTCCTGATTTGCCCGAGATGGTTCGCCGCTGCCGCGAGCGTGGGGTTTTGTGCGCCCTGGACAACACCTGGGGTGCAGGTCTGGCTTTCAAGCCATTTGATTTGTTGGGCGATGGCGCGGGCGGTGAGGGCAGCTTGGCCGTGGACATCAGCGCCCATGCGCTCACCAAATACCCCAGCGGCGGCGGCGACGTGCTGATGGGCAGCGTCATCACGCGTGACGCGGCTTTGCACCTCCAAATCAAACTCTGCCACATGCGCTTGGGCCTGGTCGTGGCGGCCAACGACGCCGAAACCGTGCTGCGCTCCTTGCCCAGCATTGGGCTGCGTTATGCAGCGCACGACCAGACCGCTCGCGCCCTGGCCGCCTGGTGGCAAACCCAGCCGCAGTGCACACAACTGATGCACCCAGCCTTTGAAGGCGCTCCGGGCCACGCCCATTGGCAAGCCCTGTGCGATCGCGAGCCGGGCACGGGGCTGGCCGCGGGCCTGTTCAGCGTCATGATCGATGCGCGTTTCAGCCAAGCCCAGGTGGACGAGTTTTGCGACGGCCTCAAGCTCTTCAAGATCGGTTACAGCTGGGGTGGGCCCGTCAGTCTGGTGGTGCCGTACGACATCGCTTCGATGCGACAGGCCTGGCCCGGCCATTTGAAGCCGGGCACGCTGGTGCGTTTTTCGACAGGTCTGGAGTCGGCGCACGACTTGATTCTTGACCTGCATCAAGCTGTGCAGGCGCATTTGCCCATGGCCTGATCACGCAGGTGACAGAGTGGGCACTTTTGTGACCCAGGACACGCGATGTTGGGGGTTTCCTGACTGTTCAAAGCGTACCGGTGGGGGTAATCTGAAAACCAATGTATTTTCAGATGGATTCATCCCATGAACGCCGACGCCAAGTCTCTTGAAGCCACCCAAGATTCAGACCTGCCCACCATGGCCACGCCCTATGTGCCGCCCCCGCCCGTTGGGCCGCGATCTCTCATGCGGCCTTTGGGCTTTGCCGATCCTTTTCGCTGGCTGGCACGGGGCCTGAAGGACATGCGCCATCACCCGGGCATTGCGCTGTTTTATGGCCTGTGCTTTTGGGGCATGGCGCAGGTGCTGGCCTTGGTGTTCAAGCACAAGCCCGAGTACACCCTGTCCTTGATCTCCGGCTGCTTGCTGGTCGGGCCATTTTTGGCCATGGGTTTGTACGAAGTCAGCCGAAAACGTGAGCTGGGCGAAGTGCCCGAGATGTCCAGTTCTTTGATGTGCTGGGACCAGCACATCAAGAGCATGGCCATGCTGGTGTTGGTGCTCATGGTGCTGGAGCTGCTGTGGGGCAGGGCGTCTTTGGTGGTGTTTGCAGTGTTCTTCAACACCGGCATGCCCTCCACCACGGGGGTGATCGAGGCGGTGTTCAACCCGCAAAACATCGAGTTTTTGATGGTCTATCTGGCAGTGGGCGGAGTGTTTGCGGCCTTGGTCTATGGCCTGTCGGTGGTGTCGATTCCCATGATCTTGGACCGCGACACCGATGCCATCTCGGCGGTGATCACCAGCATGCGGGTGGTTTTTTCACACCCGGGAGTCATGCTGATGTGGGGTCTGCTGCTGAGCGTGTTGGTGCTCGCGGCCCTGTGGCCTTGGGCGCTGGGCATCATCGTGGTGGGGCCGTGGTTGGGCCATGCCAGCTGGCATGCCTACCGGGGCAGTGTCGATTGGG
>JANQXJ010000174.1 GCA_030729445.1 Limnohabitans sp.
AGTGGGTGGTCGTGAGCGAGCCTGATCGAGACTACCTGTGGATCCTCTCGCGCACACCACAAATGCCTGCGGCAACTTACCAGGAGTTGCTGGGCAGACTGTACGACCGGGGCTTCGACCTCCAACGGATCGAGCCCAGTCGGCCTTGAGTCTCAGTGCGCTGCAGCGGTCTCGCGCACTTGGCTGGCCTCGCGGGCCTGCAGCCAGCCTTGGTTGGCAGCATCTTGGGCCAACTGGGCGATCAGGGCGCGGGCATCGGCGTTGACCAGGGCCACAGGTTGCAGGCGCAGTGCGGCGTCCGAGAAGTGGTGCACCACTTCGGCCACGTCGTCGGCGTCCAAGGCGGTGGGTTTGTACACAGGGCTGCAAGAGACTTTTTGGCCCAGAGCGCGGTAAAACACCGCGGCCAGGTGGCTGGAAGCACCGTACACGCTGCGCTGCTGGCCCGCAGCGGTCACACGCAGGGTGAAGCCGTATTTGCCTTTGACGCATTCGGCCTGGGTGATGTCTTTCAGGGCAAAGTGGTGCACCAGGGTGCCAGTGTCGTTTTCGGAGACCAGCAGCTGGCGGTCGGTCAACAACCAAAGGCCACGGCCGGACAAAACCACGCGGCCCAGCACATAGCCCAGCACCCGCTCGTCGGGCTGGATGTGGTTGCGCATCTGCTCCACATCGGCTTGCTTGAGCAGCTGAGCGCCGTAGGGGTTGTTGCCCTCGATCAGCAGTTCGCTCAGTTCGTTGCCGTTTTTCAAAAAGTCCAGCCAAGCCATAGATGTCTCCAAAATTGAGCCCTGTATGCTCGGCCATGGCCCCTTGTGCAGACCCCTCATTCATGCAATGGGCTTGTTTTGTGCCAGGGTATTCACTCGGCGGAGATCACGGCAGCCCAAGCCATGGCCCTTGGCCGTGCACGGCGGCGCCCGCTGAACCACACTGGAGGTTTTCCAAACCAGCAGGCCATGGCCAGACCTCCATTTTTTCAATCGCCTTTGCTCGTTCAGCTGCAAACGCAGCTCGAAGCGCAGATCAAAGACCAGCTGGGCCAGCGCGTGCGGGCCATGACCGGGGCCACGGGCGATGCACGGGACTTCTTGCAGCCTGCGGGTGACCCGGGCCTGTTTGGCCCCGACTCGGCCGCCTGGCAGGTACACGCACACTTTGTGGCCATGATGACCGGGGGCTTGTCGTCGCTCATGTTGCAGGCCCTGCACCCCCGGGCGCTGGCCGCCGTGTGGGACCACTCCAGTTTTCGCACCCAGCTGCAGGCACGGCTGGGGCGCACGGCCTTGTTTGTGGCCACCACCACCTATGGCGGCACGGCGGCGGTTTCGCAGGCCATTGAGCGGGTCAACCGCATCCATGCGCACATTCGCGGCTCGCTGCCCGACGGCACGCCCTATGTGGCCAACGACCCGGAACTGATCCGCTGGGTGCACCTGGGCGAGACCACCAGTTTTTTGCGGGCTTACCAAGACCTGTCGCTGCAGCCGCTGCGCACCGACAGGCAAGACCTGTACTTTGCCGAAATGGCACAAATTGGCGAGCGTCTGGGTGCGACCGATTTGCCCCAAACACGCCACCAGGCGCTCACGCAGCTGCAAGCCTTTCGGCCCGAGCTGCGGGTGGACGAGCGCACGCGAGAGACAATTGACTTGATCGAGCACTACCCGTGTGCGCCCCTGGACCGGCCCTTGGTGGGCCTGATCGTGCGGGCCGCTTTTCAGATGCTGCCGGACTGGGCGTTGGAGATGCTGGGGCGCGAACGCAGCTGCCCGCTGGAGCAAGCCGCGGTGCGCACGGCCTTGCAAGGCATGGGCGCATCGCTGGCCTGGGCTTTTGCCGACACGGGCGTGGCCGCCCGTGCACGCCAGCGCATGGACCCTGCTTTTATGGCTGCTGAATCGTCTCCAGGTACTTGAGCAAGGACACGATGCGGTTGCGTGCCGACCACTCGGCGGTGATGGCCGAGTCGCCCGGCACCGTCATGGCGCGGGCCTTGAACTCCTGGCCCCACACCGGCATCTCGCGCGAGCCGTGGGGCCCGGTCTCTCCCGACCAGCGGCCGTCGATCACCTCCCACATCAGCTCCTGCGGAAACTTGCCGCCGTGGCGCTGTGTGATGGTGGTCAAGTCAGATGGTGGCTTGACCAAAAACGAATGCACCGGGCCATCGCCCTTGCCCGATGCCCCGTGGCAACTGGCGCAGTTGTCCTTGAAATCGGCGCGGCCCAAACCCACCGAAGTTTGCCCCCAAGACGAAGCGGTGATGCTGAGGAGGCTGGCGATCACGCACCGGCAAATGCTTTGTTTGTTCATGGGGGCTCCTGTTGATTAGTCAGACCCACATGATCGTGAACAGAGGGGCTGCGGTCTGTGTGCTGCCGCGCTAACCCGGGTGTTTATTGATTCGGCATGGTGAAGTTGGCATTTTTCTTTGTCATTCCGGCTTGGTGAAATGTCAACCTGGCCTAGTGAAAGGTCATCCCGGCCCAGTGAAATGTCATCCCGGCCCAGTTAAATGTCATCCCTGCCTAGTGAAATGTCATCCCGGACGTGATCCGGGATCCACAGCAAACCACTTGCGAATGCCATGGGCCGGGATGAAAACTGGATCCCGGGTCTACGCCCGGGATGACCCCAAAGAGGCAACGGCGTGCAGGCCGGGTTCTTCAGAACGACGGGTAATTCAGTTCAACGTGCCGCCACTGATGGCCGTATCCGCCAGACCTTGCTGGCGCTGCGCCACCAGCAAGGCCAAGGCCTCGGTCACCCCTGCGATTTGAAAAGGGGCTGGCCAGCTGGGCAGGGTTGGGCCTTTCCACTGCGCGGCTTGCTCGGGCAGCAGCGGCAAGTGCATGAAACCGCTGTGCACCCCCAGCCCTGCCAGCGTGTGCTGCAGGGCATAAAACACCTGGTTGCAGACAAAGGTGCCCGCAGTTTGTGAGACCGATGCCGGATAGCCTGCCGCCTTCAAACCCGCCACCAAGCGCTTGATGGGCAAGGTGCTGAAGTAGGCCGCTGGCCCCCCCGCAATCACCGGCACATCGATGGGCTGGGCCCCCGCGTTGTCGGGGATGCGGGCGTCCTGCACATTGATGGCCACCCGCTCCACCGAGAAGTCGCATCGCCCCTCGGCTTGGCCCAGTGCCAGCACGATGTCTGGGCGGTGCACTGCCAAGGCCTCTTGCAAAGTGGTCAGAGCCGCCGCAAACACACAGGGCAGTTGCACCGCTGTGATCTGCGCACCCTGAACACCCTGAAGTTCCAAGCCGTGCAAGGCCCGCGCCACCTCCCAAGACGGATTGAGGCTTTGCCCGTCAAAGGGCTCAAAGCCGGTGACCAGGATACGCATCACCGCCATGGTGCTCAGGCGTTGAAGATCGACACCGTCTTGCTGTTCAGGTAAGCCTCCAGCGCCTCAGGGCCGCCTTCGGAGCCGTAACCCGAATCCTTCATGCCGCCAAAAGGCAGCTCGGGCCATGGCGCTGCGGGCTGGT
>JANQXJ010000175.1 GCA_030729445.1 Limnohabitans sp.
GCGCTTGCATGGCATGCAAGAGGTCAGCGGTTCGATCCCGCTTACCTCCACCAAAGTGTTGAGAACGTTCGCAAGAACACGATTCGAAAGAATCAGTCCAGGTTATGACCCTATCGTCTAGAGGCCTAGGACATCACCCTTTCACGGTGAGTACCGGGGTTCGAATCCCCGTAGGGTCGCCAAGTTTGTAGCACTTGGTTTCAGCTCACGCTGAAACGAAGCTATCTACCAGGAGTGGTAGTTCAGTTGGTTAGAATACCGGCCTGTCACGCCGGGGGTCGCGGGTTCGAGTCCCGTCCACTCCGCCAAAACTAAAAGCCTAAGTAGATTTCTACTTAGGCTTTTTTGTTTTTGTATTGGCTTGGAGGGCGCTTTCAGCTCGTACAAGTCGATCGTGCTTTCGGCCAGCCTCAATGAGGGCTGGACGAGGTGAACACACTTGCAGTAAGCTCCAAGGTTTTTCCGATAACTCCTTGTCACTCATGGACAGTTTGCTTCCCGCCATTCCAGCCAAACGCTACTTCACCATCGGTGAGGTGGGCGAGCTGTGTGGCGTCAAGCCACACGTCTTGCGCTATTGGGAGCAAGAGTTCACGCAACTGCGTCCGGTCAAGCGTCGGGGCAACCGCCGTTATTACCAACGACACGAAGTGATGATGATCCGCAGGATACGCGGCCTCTTGTACGACCAAGGCTTCACCATCAGTGGCGCACGCAACAAGCTGATGGAGTTGACCCAAAGCGATCGCCAGCTCATGCGCTCGGGTGCATTTTTGGACGAAATGCTGGAGGACAACAGCGCGGAGATGGAAGCCTCAGCCGACTTGTCAACAGAGGATGAAGCCAGCGACCTGGAAAGCCCTCGGACCTTTCCTCCCGGTCTTAGATCAGACTTGACGGTGTATCAAGAGCTTTTGCAAATTCGAGCGTTGCTGACGGTCTGAATGGACCTGGATTCAGTCTATAATCTAAGACTTGTCGGCGTGTAGCGCAGCCTGGTAGCGCACTTGCATGGGGTGCAAGGGGTCGCGAGTTCGAATCCCGCCACGCCGACCATTTATGACCAATGAAATCAACGGGTTACGCCTCATAAGGGTGTGACCCGTTTTTCTTTGTGCGCCAGCCCCGAGTGTGCTGGTTCGTTCCTGTCCAAACCACCCAAGTGAACCCATGACCAGACCCGTACTCGCCGAATCGGCCATCCATCCAAGCATCCGCCAACGCATTGCTGAACACCATTTGCCGGTCATCCAGCGGGTGCAAAGCGCCGTGGCCCAGCATGCTGTGGTGGTGGTGGGTTTGTCGGGCAATCCGTTTGTTGGCAAGGCCCGCAAGGCGCTGGCCGCGGCAGGTGTGGCGCACGAGTACATTGAATTTGGCAGCTATTTTTCGCAATGGCGTTTGCGCAATGCCCTGAAGATGTGGACCGGTTGGCCCACTTTCCCGATGGTCTTTGTGCGCGGTACCTTGGTCGGTGGCGCGGATGACCTGCGCCGCTTGATCGACAGCGGCGAACTGCAGACCCTGATCAAAGCCTGAAGCCCATGGCGTCCAGCGCAAAACCCGAGTCAAAACCCGAGTTCTGGCGCACCGAGGTGGGCGATGCGGTGGCCGTGCTCAACATACCCGGCGCACTCAAACGTTCACGCACGTTTGACATCGATGTGAGCCTGCTGGTGCGTGTGCCCGAAGACAACGCCGAGGCTCGGCACGCATTGACCCTGGAGATCGACGGCAAGCAGCAATGGCACAGAAGCATCGCCAGCAGCTGCCCGGGGCAAACCGATGGATTGGATTACCACTGCCGCGTGGTGGTTGAGGCCGGTCCGGCCCTGCGCATCCGTGCTGTGGCAGACACCCGGGGTTCGGTGGTGCAGCGCCTGCAAATTGAAGCCCGCGAAGATCTGTAGCGTCAGCCGATCACCGCCAACTCGCGCAGCGGGCGGTTTTGCGCCAAGCGCTCAAAGCCCAGCTCCTGCACCGCAATGGTTTTTGCTTGGCCCAGCAGCATCCACTCGGCCAGCGCCAAACCAGCACCTGCCGCATGCTGCATGCCGTGGCCTGAAAAGCCGTTGATGAAATAGAGGTTGCCCAGCTTCGGGTGCGGGCCGATCACGGCGTTGTGATCAAAGGTGTTCATCTCGTAGTAACCCGCCCAAGCACGCTCCACCCGCAGAGCTGCGAGCGCTGGAATACGGTGTGCCAGGGACGCCCATTGTTCGTCGTTCCATTCGGCCCAATCGGGCTCCAGCGGCAGGCCGTGCTCGGTTTGTGTGGGCTCTGCGCCACTGATCAAATACCGGCCCTCGGGCCGCAGCCACCAGCCGCTCGGGTCGATCAGCAAGGGGCACTGCGGCAACGGCTCGGGGCAAGACAGCACAAACACCGTGCGCCGCGCCGCCTCGATGGGCAGCTGTACCCCGGCCATGGCTGCCACCTCACCGGCCCAAGGTCCTGCGGCATTGACCACCTGGCCGCAGGGCAAGCTGCCGCCACTGGCCAGTCGTACAGCGCTTATTTGTGTGCCCGTTTGGTCCAGTCCCACCACCCGGTCGTGCAGGCGCTGCACGCCTTGCGCCATGGCTTTTTTCAAAAACGCTTGGTGCAGGGCAGGGCCGTCAAACCAACCCTCGCCGCTCAGGCCAAGACTGCCCAATGCCACATCGTCCACGTTCAGCCAGGGGTAGCACTGGCGCAGTTCATCAGGCCCCAGCAAGGCCACGTCGGCCCCGGCCTGTTTTTGGATCTGGTGCGCGGTGTGCAGGGCGGCTGTTTGCTCAGGCTGGGCCAGGTACAAATAGCCGGGCTCTTGCAAGCCCAGCGCCACCGGGTGATCGGGCAGGCCCAGGTGCTGCTCGGCCTCGCGCAAAAACGCGATGCCGAATTGGCTCAGGCGGATGTTCACGGGGCAGGTGAACTGCTGGCGGATGGAGCTGGCCGACAGGGAGGAGGAGGCTTTTTCGTAACGTGTGTCCGACTCGACCAGCGTGACTCGCAGGCTTGGTTGCAAGTGGGTCAACCAATAGGCCGTGGCCGCGCCCATCACACCGCTGCCCACGATCACCACATCAGCATGGTTCATGGGCGAGCGCCTTCCGCCAAAGCGGCGCGGTACACCAGCCGTGCCGCCACGGTGTCTTCGACCGCTTGGCCCAATGATTTGAAAATAACCGTGGTGCCCGCTGGTGGCGGTACCACACGACCGCACAACACTTCGCCAATCTCTGCGGCGACGCGTGCCCCTGACAGCATCACATCGCCCGATTCTTTCTCGGCCGCTTCGCGCTGGTCGGCCACCACCCAATGCTGCATGGCCGCGTCGTCCAGCTCGCGCCAAGTGGGGCGGGGAGCACCCACGGCCGCCACAAAAGCGCCGGGCTTGAGCCAAGCGCCTTGCAGCACGGGTTCGCTGGCATTGGTCACGGTACAGACGATGTCGGCGCCGCGCACAGTGTGTTTTTTTCTGTTGTATGAGTGTATTGTA